>DATLBM010000045.1:0-4711 GCA_035526885.1 Thermoanaerobaculia bacterium
GTCATCCCGGCAGTTGCTGCTCACCGCCATCGACCGCCTCGGCCTCTCCGCGCGAGCGCACGATCGCATTCTCAAAGTCGCGCGCACGATCGCCGATCTCGCCGGCTGCGAGCAGATCGCATCGGCGCACGTCGCCGAAGCGGTGCAATACCGCGCCCTGGACAGGGCATACTTTCGATGATGCACATCGCCGAAGATCCCGAGCTCGACGCCGCGTACGACCAGTTCGCGCGCGGCGTTCCGCTGCCGCTCGTGCAACTGCATTTCGATCGGGGAGAGCTGGATGAGGCCGCGACCATCGCGCGTCTCGCGCTGGCGCGTCCCGATTGCCCCGACGCCGATGCGATCGAGGAGATCCTCGACGCCTGCAGCGCGCCGCCCGAGGACTGGAAAGAACTGCTCGACGCATTCGTGGCCGCGCCGTCGCTGGAGCGCTGGAAAGAACTGATGCGTTTCGTGCCCGACGATGTGTTCTATCAACGGCAGCGGAACAGCATCCGGCACCTGGTGAAGAGCGGCGTCGATCCGAATCTCGTTTTCCAGTGCGCGTGCACGGCCGGCCTCACGCCCGACGCCATCGAGCTGGTGGAGAAGGGTCTGGTCGGCGTCGACACGATCGTCGCGCGCGCGAACGACGCCGGCCCGGCGCGCGGCGCGTACATCGGATTGGCGGCGCAGGCGGCGTATGTCGCGGGAGATCTCGTCGGCACGATCCGCCTGCTGCGGGAGGCCATGGCCAACGAGAACGAGTGGATCTCGGTGCTGCCGCACGTCTGGTTCATCCGCGGGCGTGCGACGAAGACGGAGCACGCGGCGCTGGACAAGGCCGGGATTCCGCGCGGCCCGGGGTGACCGACCGGCCGTCCGGCTGTGACGGATATCCGCACTCTTGATCCGGACGGCCTTCCTGTAAGAAACTGCGCGCCGGTCAGCCCCCAGTTCAAATAAAAAAAGGAAGGTTTTTGATGAGATTACGGCTTTTTCTGCCGCTGCTCGCCCTCTGTCTATTCGGGGCGGGGACAGCATCCGCATGGGACTTCAGCGTCTCTTATTCAGGCAACGAAGTCATCGTGAATTTCTTCGGCATGGACAACCGCACCAGCCGGCAGACGTGCTACGGCGCTTCGATGGATGAGCCGGGAGGAGGCGCCAGCTGCGGCATCCCCGGTTCCAGTTTCGGCACCGACACGCTGTACTGCAATCGCGTCGGCCCGCACACTTTGTTCGTCCACGTCTACGACTCGACCACGAACGGTGCGTACGAGACGCGCTCGATCGCGATCAACGTGCCCCAGCCGCCGCCCGTCACCTGTCCCGCGTACTCGGTTTATCCGAGGACTTCGCGCGCGCTCACGCACAAGTACGGGAGCGAGGACTGGCCGTTCGGACAGAACCAGGACTCGCAGATCGAGGTCGCCGTCAAGCCGATCCTCATCGACGCGGGCACGAACATCTATCTGAAGGTGATCGACGAGAAGGACCCGAGCACGTCCACCTATCGCACGCAGGCGCCGGCCACGGACGACAACATCGACAGCGGCGCGGGCCGGCTGGCGGCGTCGCCGAGCGACAGCGGGACGAAGAACTTCACCTACAGCGTGACCAGCGATCCGCTGCAGAAGCTCTACCTGACCACGACCGCGTTCGCTTCGGGCGACAATTACGTCATCGAGTACAGCGCCGATCCGGCGCTGCTCAGCGATCCGAACTTCGTGTGCGATGCGGCGCACGCGTGCGGCAAGACGTTCCCCATCACCGCGTGGAAGCGCGTCTATCTCGAGAAACACGAGATGTTCCGCAACGGCGCGTTCGTCGCCGCGTACGCCGCCGCGGGCCAGAACCAGGTGCTGGTGGAAGTGCCGCGCGGACGCTCGTGGAGCAACATTTCACTGCGGGCCGGCGACACCATCCGTCTGCTGCACGCGCCGCGCATGGACGGCCTCGATTTCTACACCGCCTTCTATTACGAGGACAAGGTCATCGGCTCGGTCGATGCGGGTGGCGCGCGCAATCGCCGGCTGATCACCTTCACCGCCAACCTGCAGCATTCGTACGACTCCGACGCCTCGTATCCGGACGCGCTGCGCGACGGCATCGCCGACGGCGCGGCCGATGCGGGCAGCGGCCTCTATCAGCGCAACGAGGATTACCTCAACAACTCCTTCGCGTCGATGTTCGTCGAGTTCTTCCCCCTCGACCAGGTCATCAAGGAGCTGCCGTTCTCGCCGGTGGTGCGGCGCGAGACGCACTTCGCGAACAAATGGTTCGAGAACAGCACCGTGAACCTGCTCACGCGCGCGCGGCCGGGCAGGTCGAACGTCAAGCACGTGCTGGCGGTATCGGGGCTGCCCGAGGATCCGAACGCGCGGCGCGTCAACGTCACGCCGTACACGTTCGGCGATACGGGCGTCGATCTGACGATCACGCCGCCGGTGGGCGACTGGATTCCGCAGCCGAACTTCAGCTACACGTTCGTGGGCAGCATCGAGCGCGCCGTAGGCATGCACGGCAACCCGTACCGCGGCCTCGATCCGTGGGTCTTCAACGGCGAGAACCTCGTGCACGAGCTGGCGCACACGTTCAACGTGAACTCGATCCTCTACTACGGCACCGACTTCGGACACTGCAGCCGCACCATGGCCGGCAACCCGGCGCTGAACTGCAAGATGCGCAGCTCGCAGGATCCGCTGCACGTTCCCGCGCAGAGCGGTGACGGCACCCTCGGCTTCCACTATCTCGACGAAAACGACAGCGAGTACATGACCATCCGCCGCGCGATGGAGCCCATCGCCGTACCGGTGCACTAAGCCATGAAGAACATGAAAGCGTTTCTCCTCGCACTGACGATGATCGCCGGCGCCGCTGTTTCGGCGGCGCCCGCGAAACCGCAGGTCACGCTCTCCATCAATGCCAATCGCACGCTGCCCGGACTGGCCGTGCCCCTCGAGCTGCGCGTGAAGAACGGCGCCTCGGCGCTGCACATCGCGCCGGCGGTGCGCGTGTTCGCCATCTCGCCGGCGGGTGAGTCCTTCTTCCTCACCTGGGGCGAGAACGGCACCAGCGGCGACCTGGACGTCGGCCTGACCGACGAAGAGGATCCCAGCTTCAACCTGCCCGCGAACAACACCGCCGACTTCGCGGTGCCGGCGCTCGATCTCAGCCGCCCTTCGTGGGCGCTCGATCCGCGCATGCTCGCGCTGCCGGGCGAATGGTCGTTGCAGGTGCAGCTCTTCACGGACGACGAGGCGGATCCCATCGCGGTCTCGAACTTCGCGAAGCTCACCGTGGCCACGCCCACTGGCCGCGACGTGGCCACGTGGGAAGCGATCCGCCGCCGCGAGTACTGGGGCGCCGCGGACAAGCTCAACGCCGAGAATCCGGAGTCGCCGTACTTCCCGTACCTGGCCACGCTCGTGGCGCGTCTGTCCACCATGGAGAAGGTGGGCATCATCAGCCGGGCCATGGAGCTGCATCCGAATTCGCCCGCGGTGCCTTCGCTGCGTTACGCGGTGGCGCTGTACTACGGGATGGAGGCGGACCGCGTCTTCTTCAAGGACCGCAATTTCGACAAAGCAGTGTCGCTGGCCGAGAAGGGACGGGCCGAGCTTTCCTCGATGAAGAACGGCAGGGACGCCTGGTCGAAGCGGGCCGGCGAGGCCCGGCTGGCCGAATTTCCCAGCCGTGACGGATTCCTCACCTTGCAGCGCCTCCAGCGCGAGAAGGGCCGCAACAACTAGCGGCCTTCGGGCGGGGCGGCCGGTTCTCGGCCGCCCAGTTTCTCCCATCAAATCAACAACTTACGTGTTTTCTGCACGCCTTTTGCGATACGTCAGAGCGTGCAAAAACTGAATGCGGTTTTGGGGATATTCAGAATATCCTCCGTTGGCATGACGTTTTCCCGTCGCGAAACGCATTCGATTAATTGTTGACAAAATCATTCCAGTTTTTATGATCGTCACGTTGCCAGAGGGTCCGTGATGGGTGAGGAGTCGGTATATGGCCTTTGAGAAGTGGGAGCCTCAGCCTGAGTTCGAACGCTTTCCCGCTTCGGCGACGATCGTCCAGTCGCGCCTCATCCGCCTGCCTTCCCCCGTCGCGAACATGCTTCGCCTGCGCGGCAAAACCAGCGCGAACCTCTACTACGACAAGAAGCGCAAGCTGATCGGCATCAAGCCGCTGGACAAGCGCGAAGAGGGCTCGGCCAAGATCCGCCAGTCCGACAAATCGACTTCGCTGCACGTGCCCGCGTTCTTCCGCTCCTACGACATCGACGTGCCCGGCATCAAACGCTTCCACTGCTGGTACGACGAGAAGGAGCGCATGGCCATGATCGACATCTCCAGGCCGTCGCCGCGAGGACGTCCCGCCGGGACGTAGCGCGCGCTGCGCGGGCGCGTTGCTGGTGGGGCGGTGTGATTCGAACACCCAGCAACAACAGGCACGGCGCGTCATTACTTACGGATGTTGCGGTGATTTCGAATGTGTTGATTGAACACAAATTGTGTCACCGCAACAGAGATCGATGTCACCGCAACAGCGATTCCGATCTCACCGCGACAGCGCGACGGTGGCCAGTCACCCTGAACCCCCCCGAACGGACCACCAGCCACCAAGAACGTAAAAGGCGGCCCTTTCGGGCCGCCTTTTGTTCTCAGTGCATCGAGATGCGCCGGATGCGCTTGAGCGTGGGCTGCGCCCACATCGTGCGGAT
>DATLBM010000046.1:0-8116 GCA_035526885.1 Thermoanaerobaculia bacterium
AAGCTGCGCACCGTCGAAGGCGCGCTGCTGCTCGCGGCCGGACGGCGTGACGAGGCGAAGAAGGTCTTCATCGCCGCCCGTGACGCGACCTCGCTGCGCATGCTCGATCCCGATCCATCGCTCGACGCGCTCTTCGCCAAACCCACGCGCGCCGAGATCGAGGTCGTGTCGCAGCGCTGGGCGTTGCGCGATCTCTCACCGAAGGAAGTGGAGATCGTCCATCGCGGCGTCCTCGGCGACGCCGAGATGCGCATCGTCGCGCATCGCGTACACGGATCGCGTCACTACGGCGCGGTCATCGTTCCGCGCGGCGCATCGAAGGCGCCGGTGATCGTGGAAGCGAAAGGCGTTTCTCCGAGCTACTTCGCGCTCGACCTCGCCCGCTCGCCCATCGCGCCGGAGGTGTTCGGGAAAGGCTTCATCTACTTTCTCCCGTCGTATCGCGGCGAAGTGCTGCAGTTCGACGGCAAAACGTGGACGTCGGAAGGCGATCGCACCGATGTCTGGGACGGCGCCACCGACGACTTCATCGCCTTCACCAGCGCCGCGCTGACGGTCACGCCCGAAGCCGATGGAGAGCGGATGTGTGCATTCGGGAAGAGCCGCGGCGGCACCGTCGCGCTGCTGGCCGGCATTCGCGACAAACGCTTCGACTGCGTCGTCGCGTGGGCCGCGCCGTCGGATCATTTCTTCGAGATGGTGCAGAGCGGCTGGACGCCGCTCGAGCGCGTGGCCGAGGGAGTGCGCGTGAAGGCGGACGTGTTCGGGATGGGCGGGCAGTTCATCGAGACGTTCTTGTCGAAACAACGCAGCGTCGCGGAAACGCGCCTGCATCTCATCGCCTCCTCGCCGCTCTGGTTCGCCGAGCGGCTGCCGCCAGCGCAGGCGCACTACGGACTCGACGACAACATCGTCAGCGCCGGCAACGGCCGCGCGCTCGCGGCGCGCAACTCATCGATCGAGATGATCTGGCATGCGGAGGCGGGGCACGATCTGGACAAGGCGAAGGCGGCGAGCGAGTCGAAGCGCTTCGTGCTTCAGCGCCTGATGCCGCGATAGAGGTACGCGATTCCGAACGTCAGCGTTCGATACGTGACCTCCGCGAAATCGCCGGACTCGCGCATGAGCCGCGCGAAGTCTTCGCCGCACGGAAAGCGTCCGGCGGATTTCTGCAGATAGGTGTACGCCGCGCGATCGCCGGTCAGTACACCGCCGATGCGCGGCAGGAGATGCTTCGTGTACAAGTCGTACAGCGCGCCGAAAAAGCGTCCGGGCGGCTGGCCGAACTCGAGCACGATCACTCGCCCGCCGCTTTTGACGACGCGCGCCATCTCCGCGATCCCTTTGCGCGGATCGCCGACGTTGCGGATGCCGAAGGAGATGCTGGCCACGTCGAACGTCGCGTCGTCGTAGGGGAGATGCGTGACGTCAGCGACCTCGAACTCGACGTCCTTCGATTTCGCGCGCGCGAATTCGAGCATCTCCGGAACGAAGTCCGTTCCGGTGACGCGCGCGCCCGCCTTCTGAAACGCGATTGCGAGATCGCCGGTGCCCGTCGCGCAGTCGAGCACGCGGTCGCCTGCTTTCACATCGGCTGCACGCACCGCGCGACGCCGCCACAGGTGATGCACGCCGCCGGAGAGCACGGTGTTGGCGCGGTCGTAGCGCCGCGCGATGGCGGCGAACATGCTGCGGATGCGCGCGGGATCGGGGCCGGTGTAGTTGGTCATACAATCAGGCGCGTGCAGCGGGACTTTGCGTTCATTCAGACCTCGCCGGGGCGCGCGCTCGTGGGCTGGGGCCCGTTCGAACAGCTTCCGTTCCGGCGGCCCGAGCGGCCGGCATTCTACATAACCGACTTTTTCCTCGATGACCCGAGCCCGTGGCGCCATCCCGCGCAGTGGGAGGAGCTGACGTTCGAGGAGCTGGCCGCGCGCTTCGAGGAAGGCGACGTGCCGGAGATCGAATGGGAAGGCGCGTCGCGCGAGGAGTTCGCGAAGCTGTTCGAGTCCGCGGCCGCGCACTTCGCCAGCGGCGACTTCCAGAAGATCGTGCCCGTGCTCTTCGAGCGCGGACGTTTCGCGCGCCGCGGACGCTGGTGGCGCTATCTCGTTTCGCAACTGGCGTCGCTGCCGCGCGGGCTGCACGCGTACGGATTCGCATACGCGCAGCACGGCATGATCGGCGCCACGCCGGAAATGCTCTTCCACGCGGAGTTGCGCGGCTACCGCACGATGGCGCTGGCCGGCACGCGCCCGGTGCTGCGTGCCGAGGAGCTGCTGCACGATGCGAAGGAACGTCGCGAGCATCGACTGGTCGTCGATGACATCGTGCGCCGGCTGGCGCCGTTCGGAAACATCGAGGTCGGTCCGCTGGGACTCTTGCGACTGCCCGGCATCGCGCATCTGATGACGCCGATCTTCTTCGCGGAGTCGGGCGGCTCCGAGGCGATGTCGTTCGCGGAAATGGTCCGCCGCCTTCATCCCACCGCGGCGCTCGGCGTCTCGCCGCGCACACCCGCCGGCGATCGCTGGCTGCGCGAGGCCGATCGCGGCGTGAAGCGCCGCGCGTTCGGCGCGCCGTTCGGCATCGAGCGCGAGGACCGTTCGGCGCTGGCGCTCGTCGCCATCCGCAACGTGCAGTGGAAGGGCGATGAAGTGCGCGTCGGCTCGGGCGCGGGTTTGCTCCCGGAATCGCAGCTCGACCGCGAGCTCGACGAGCTGCGCCAGAAGCGCGATCAGGTCAAGGCGCTCTTCGGAATCGAATCGGAGGCATGGACAGCGTCGAGCGCGCAGCGCGCGTGATCGACGCCGTGCGGGCCGCGGGCGTCGAGGAGTTCTGCGTCTGCGCGGGCTCGCGCAACGCGCCGCTGCTCTCGGTGCTCGGCACTTCGTCCGCGAAATTATTCTCGTTCGTCGATGAACGCTCGGCGGCGTTCTTCGCCCTCGGCCGCATCAAGCTGCACGGTGCTCCCGTTGCTGTCGTGACGACGTCCGGCACCGCGGCCGCGGAACTGCTGCCCGCCGCCGTCGAGGCGTTCTACGCGCGACTGCCGCTCGTCCTCATCACCGCGGATCGTCCGGCGCGGTTTCGCGGAACGGGCGCGCCGCAGTCGATCGAGCAGATCGGGATCTTCGGCGTCTACGCGGAAACCGATCTCGCCACGTGGACGCGCACGCGCCCGCTGCATCTCAACGTGGAGCTCGAGGAGATGTATGTAGGACGGGCTTCAGCCCGTCCAGGCGGGCTGAAGCCCGCCCTACGTTCAGCACCTCTCGTCATCCTCGGCGCGCTCGCCGAAAAACACCGCGACTTCGTGAAGTCGCGCGTGAACGCGCCCGTCTACGCCGAATGCCTCTCCGGCCTGCGCGAAGATCCGGCGCTGAATCACGTGCGCGTCATCCGCAACGTGGGATTCGACAGCGTGATCCGCATCGGCAACGTGCCCACGCTGCGGTTCTGGCGCGACCTCGAAACGCTCGACGTCCCGGTCACGCACTACAGCGACATCCCCTTGGCCGGCCTCACCCGCGGCGACGTGCGTCCCATCGAAGAGCTGCCGCGGATCGATGGTCCACACGTTGACCAAAGCGATTTCGATGAAAAGCTGACACGCATTTTCGAGGATGAGCCTCAGTCCGAGCTGGCCATGATCCGCAAGCTCTCCGAGGAGCTGCCGGAGAAGTCGCGGGTCTACCTCGGCAACAGCCTTCCCATCCGCGAATGGGACCTCGCCGCCACGCGCAAGCCGCGCGGCTTCGTCTACGAGGCCAACCGCGGCGCGAACGGCATCGACGGCCAGCTCTCCACGTTCTTCGGCTGGTGCGCGCCGCACGCCGACAACGTCTGCATCCTCGGCGATCTCACCACGCTCTACGACCTCGGCGCGCCCTGGATCGCGCCGCAGCTCGACGCGCGCTTCCGCATCGTGGTCATCAACAACGGCGGCGGACGCATCTTCGGCCGCGTGGCCTCGCTGCGCGCACTCGATCCGCAACTGCGCGCGCGCATCATCGAGAACGAGCACGGCATCACCTTCGAACAGTGGGCGAAGATGTGGAACATCGACGTCGTCGAGCTGCGACCGGACGCCGAAGCGTCGCGGCGCGCGTGGGAAAGGTACGACGCGCTTTGCTCGTGATCCTGCCCGGCTTCCTCGGCCTCGTCTCCGACTTTGATTTTCTGCCGCGCAACGTCGAGGGCGAAGTGCTCTTCGGCTACTCGATGGGTGGACGCATGGCGCTCGATCTGCTGCAGCGCCGCCGCTACGACAAGGCCGTCATCGTCTCCGCGGGTCTGAACGCGCCCGATCCCGCGCGCCGCGCGCGGGACGAGGAATGGGCGCGGCGCTTCGAGACGGAGGAGTGGTCGTCCCTGATGCGCGCGTGGACCGCGCAGGACGTTTTCAGCGGCCACGTGCTCGAGCGGCGCGAAGAGGACTACGAGCGCGACGAGCTCGCGCTCGAGTTGCGCAACCTCTCGCCGGCCGTTCTTGCGCCGCCGCGACTCGAGCTGATCGAAACGCCCGTTCTCTGGATCGCAGGCGAGCGCGATCGCAAGTACGTCGAGATTGGACGCCAGGCCGTCGCGCGGCTTCCGCACGCCGAGCTGTGGATCTGCCCCGATGCCGGGCACCGCGTTCCGTGGGAGCAGCCGCGCCTGCTCGTCGAGCGATTGCGGTCGTTCCTCGAATTGCAATAACGTGCGGCGCCATGGCAGAGACCTGGCACAAACTCCACGACTTCGAAGACATCAAGTACGAGCGCACCGACGACGGCATCGCCAAGATCACCATCAATCGTCCCGAGGTGCGCAACGCGTTTCGCCCGAAAACCGTGGGCGAGATGAAGACCGCGTTCGACATGGCGCGCGACGATTCCGAGATCGGCGTGATCGTCCTCACCGGCGAAGGCCCGGACGCGTTTTGTTCCGGCGGCGATCAGCGCGTCCGCGGCAAAGGCGGCTACGTCGATCCGAAAGAAAAAATCCCGCGCCTGAACATCCTCGACGTCCAGAAGCAGATTCGCAGCATGCCCAAGCCCGTCGTGGCCATGGTCGCGGGGTACGCGATCGGCGGCGGCCACGTGCTGCACGTGGTCTGCGACCTCACCATCGCCGCGGAAAACGCGCGCTTCGGACAGACCGGGCCGAAAGTGGGCTCGTTCGACGCGGGACTGGGCTCGTCGTACCTGTCGCGCATCATCGGACAGAAGAAAGCGCGCGAGATCTGGTTCCTGTGTCGCCAATACGACGCGAAACAGGCACTGGAGATGGGCCTGGTCAATACCGTCGTTCCCTTGGACCAGCTCGAGGCCGAGACGCTGAAATGGTGCCGCGAGATGATGGCCCTGTCGCCAATGGCCTTGCGCTTCCTGAAGGCCGCAATGAACGCCGATTGCGACGGACAGATCGGACTGCTGGACCTCGGCGGAACCGCCACGCTGCTGTATTACCTGTCCGAAGAGGCGCAGGAAGGACGGGACGCTTACGTGGAGAAGCGGAAGCCGGATTACAAGAAGTTCAAGAGATTTCCGTGACCGCCTCATCCCGAGCGCATTCGAGGGATCTTCCCCTTTGAGCCCCTGGCTCCTCGCGGCGCGGCCCAAAACATTGTCGGCGGCCATTGTGCCGGTGCTGATGGGCTCCGCGCTCGCGGCCCATGAGCCGCCGGCAATTACGTGGTGGGTGTTCTGGTGCGCGCTCATCGGCGCCGTATTGATTCAGATCGCCACGAATCTGATCAATGACGCCATCGATTACAAAAAGGGCGCGGACACGGCGGAGCGATTGGGACCGGTCCGAGTCACGCAGTCGGGATTGATTTCGCCCCGCGCGGTGATGACCGCGGCGTATTTGTGTCTGTGCGGTGCGGCACTGTGCGGAATTCCACTGATTTACCGCTGCGGCTGGCCGATGTTGGCCATCGGCGTGGCCTCGATTCTCATGGCGTATGCGTATACGGGCGGACCCTTTCCGCTCGCGTATCGCGGTCTGGGCGAAATCTTTGTTTTGATCTTTTTCGGATTCATCGCCGTGGGCGGAACGTTTTTCGCGCATTCGCTGCAATGGAACGAAGAGGCGGGGCTGGCCGGATTCGCGGCCGGGTCGCTGGCCACTGTGCTGCTGGTCATCAACAATCTGCGCGACGTCGAGGGCGATCGCCGCGTGAACAAGCGCACGACGGTCGTGCGTTTCGGGCCGGCGTTCGCGAAAGGGGAGATCGCGTTTTTCGCACTGGCGCCGTTCGCGGCTGCGGCGCTGATCGACACGCCGCGGTATCTGACGACGCTCATCGCATTGCCGCTGGCGATCGTCATCATCGTGAAGGTGATGCGCAGCCGCGGCGCCGAGCTCAATCGCGCGCTGGCCATGGCCGGCGCGCTGCAATGGATCTTCGGGCTGCTTTTCGTGGGCGGGGCGATGCTGTGATGTTCATTCATCGCTACACGCTTCATCGTCGCGATGGCGGAATGCGCATCGGCGCGCTCCTGCGCGTGAACGGCGGCTTCGCGGACGTCCATCCGTGGCCGGAGCTCGGCGACGCGCCGCTGGAGGATCAGCTGGCGCTGCTGGCGCGCGGCGAAACGACGCCGCTCACGCGCGCGTCGCTGCGTCTCGCTCGGCTCGACGCCGAGGCCCGCCGGAGCGGCGTTTCGTTGTTCGAGGGATTGATCATTCCGCTCAGCCACTGGCCCGGCAACGACCCGCCGCCGGAATTCGACACCATCAAGACCAAAGGCGTCGTCGATTTTCCGGAAAACGTCCGCATTCGGATCGATTTCAATGCGCGCATTTCGGCCGAGGAATTCGCGCGAATCGCGGAGACGCTGCCGAAGGAACGCATCGACTTCATCGAGGATCCGTGCCCCTACGACGAAGAAACGTGGCGCGCGCTCCGCAAAACAACGGGCGTAAAACTGGCCTACGACCAACCGCCAACCGCCAATCGCCAACCGCCAACCCAATTCGACGTGCTGATCCACAAACCCGCCAAGCTGACCGACTGGCGGCGCCACAATGACGTCGTGGTCACGTCGTACATGGATCACCCGGTCGGACAATTCGGCGCCGCATACATCGCGGCGACGCACGATACGAACGCGCGCTGCGGATTGTTTACGCACGTACTGTACGAGCCGGACGCGTTTCTCGAGCGCGTCGAGAGTGACGGAGCGCGATTGCGCCCGCCGCGCGGTACGGGAATCGGATTCGACGACCTGCTGGAAAATCTGCCGTGGACATCGATTGGCTGAGCGAGGAGTCGCACGTGATGCTCAACCCGCGCATGCCCGCGGAGGAGCGCGCGCGGCTGGAGTCATTCGTAACGCCATTGCCCGGACATTTGTGGCTGTCCACCTCGGGGACCACCGGCGCGTTGAAGCTCACCGCTTTATCCAAACGGGCCATGCTCGCTTCGGCCGCGGCAGTCAATCGTCATCTGCAATCGGACGCGAATGACGTCTGGCTCTGCGTTCTGCCGACGTTTCACGTCGGCGGTTTGGGCATTTACGCGCGCGCCTTTCTCTCCGGCGCGCGGGTGGTCACGGAAGGTTGGGACGGCGTCACCCTCGCTTCGCTCGTTCCGGCGCAGGTGAGCGATCTCGTTCGGGCCGGAACGCGCGCGCCCGATTCGCTGCGCGCGGTGGTCATCGGCGGCGGTGCGCTGTCCTCCTCTCTCTATGAGCAGGCGCGCGCACTGGGCTGGCCGGTGCTGCCCAGCTACGGCATGACCGAGTGCTGCTCGCAGGTCGCGACCGCGACCCTCGATTCGCCGGAGCTCGTGCTGCTCGATCACATCGAGGCTCGCATTGAAGACGACGGACGCCTGGCGCTGCGCGGCGCGGCGCTTTTCACGGGCTACTCGACTGAAGACGGTTTCGTCGATCCGAAAATCGACGGCTGGTTCATTACGGAAGACGTGGCGTCGATCGCCGGCCGCGTCTTGCGTGTCGAAGGCCGTCGGGGCGATTTCGTGAAAATCGGCGGCGAGTCGGTCGACCTCTCGCGCCTGGACCGCATCCTGGCCGACCTCGGCGCCGACGCCGCCGTCATCGCCATCCCCGACGAACGCCTCGGCCACGTGATCGCCGTGGCCATCGCCTCCGCCGACGAATCC
>DATLBM010000047.1:0-21535 GCA_035526885.1 Thermoanaerobaculia bacterium
GACACCACCGTGCGCCGCATCGACGACGAGCATTACACGCAGCGCTTCACCCCGCGCTCGAACGATCGCAACTGGTCGAAGATCAACATCGAGCGCTTCGATCGCATGGAGCGCGAAGGGAAGATGACCGAAGCCGGCCGCACGCGCCGCGCCGCGCAGATCCTCCCGCCGCGCAAGCGACTGGAAGCGGGCGATCCCGTGCCGGAGTTCATCGCCGCGGAGTTGAAGAAGCATCCGAAAGCGCTGGCGTTCTTCGAGACCCTGGCGCCGGGCTATCGGCGCGATTACCTGCGCTGGATCTCGGAGCCGAAGCGCGAGGAAACGCGGGCGAAGCGGTTGCGCGAAGCGATCGGCAAGTTGGAGAGTGGAGCGAAGCGCCGGGGATAGGTCGTATACGTCGTATAGGTCCCACTACTCCTTGATCGCCCGCGTCCAGTGCTCGACCTGCTCCTCGGTGAGCGTGCCGTGCGGCGCGAGGCGCGCGTCCTCGAATCCCCAGTCGCGCACGTCCATCAGGTACTGCGCGCGAGAGGTCAGCGTTCCGTACGTGACCTTGCGCGGGTGTGAGCGGTCATTGAGCTCCGCGGTGAAACGGCGCAGCAGCTCCTCCACGAGCTCGCGCGGGATGATCTTTCCGCGCTCGCTCGGATAGACGAAGCCGAACTTCACGATCTGCATGAAGAGCAGCCGCCAGTGATCGCCGAAGCGGTGCAGGAGGCGGTTCCAGTCCAGGCGCTTGCCCGTCCGCAGGATGAGATGCATCACGTCGCCGCCGTCGTAGCGCTCGCGCTCCATCACGTACGACTTCGACCAGATCATCTCCTCCGGCGCTGCCAGGCGCACGGGGATGCCGAAGATCTTGCCCTCCACCGAGTGCGCGAACCATTCGTCATCGACGGCGGCCTCGCCGTTCCCGCCCGAGAAGATGAGATCGATGAACGCGTTGTCCTTGTAGATCTTGCCCAGCCAGTGCGGGAACTTCAGCTCGGTCTCGTAGCCCGCGCGCCGCACCGCCGCCTCCAGGCGCGGGTAGTCGCGCCCGTTGATGAAGACGTCGAAGTCTTTCGTCTCCCTCGGGATGCCGGTGTAGCGATAGTACGCATGCGTTCCGCCCACGAGAAACGGCAGCCCCTCGGCGTTGAACAGTTCGAGCGTGTGCCGGTAGAAATCCGTCTTGTCGGGATTCGCCTCCGGCACCTCGCCGCGCCGCTCGAGCTTGAATCGCGCGTCCGTGGTCATTGACTCAGCAGTAGGCCAGAGGTGTGCCAAGTATCGGTTGCCGTGTTGCTGGTTGCCGGCGAGTCTGTCGCCGAAATCCGAGATCCCGCCGGCAACACGGCAACCGGCAACACGGCAACTACTTTCGGTCCAGCTCCTCGATCAGCACATCCGACTCCGGCCGCTCCTTCTGCAGCTTCGCCGCGGTCGCCTCCACCGCGCGCATCACGCGCAAGACGTTCAGGCCGGCGATCTTTTTCAGCTGCGACTCCGTGTAGCCGCGGCGCAGCAGCTCGGCGAAGAGGTTCGGGTAGTCCGCAACGCTCTCCAGTCCGACGGGCGTCGTGGTGATGCCGTCCAGATCGCCGCCGATGCCCACGTGATCCTCGCCCGCGACCTTCACCACGTGATCGATGTGATCGGCGACGTCGGCGATCGTCGCGCGCGGAGCCGGATGCGCCGCATCCCAGGACGCGAGGCCGTCTTTCACTTTCTGCGGCGCGCCGGCGTAGAGCGCCTTGAGCCGCGCCTGTTCCGCTTCCTTCGCGGCCCCATGCGCGCGCACTTTCTCGCTGACGAAGCCCGGCACGAACGTGACCATCACCACGCCGCCGTTCGTTTTCAAACGCTCCAGTACATCGTCCGGAACGTTGCGCGGGTGATCGGTCAGAGCGCGTGCCGAGGAGTGGGAGAAGATGACCGGGGCGGCGGTGGTGTCGAGGGCGTCGTGCATCGTCGACGGCGACACGTGCGAGAGATCGACGAGCATGCCCAGGCGGTTCATCTCGCCGATGACGGCCTTGCCGAAGTTCGACAGGCCGTCCAGCTTCGGATCGGCAGTAGCGGAGTCCGCCCAGTCCGTGTTGTCGGAATGCGTGATGGTCATGTAGCGCGCGCCGGCGCGGTAGAACATGCGCAGCGTGGCCAGCGAGTTGTTGATCGAGTGGCCGCCTTCCATGCCGATCAGTGATGCGATGCGGCCGCTCTTGTGGATGCGCTCGATGTCATCGGCGGTCAGTGCCAGCGCGAAGGTTTCGGGATAGCGCGCATTGAGCCGGTGCACGACGTCGATCTGTTCGAGCGTGGTCTGCACCGCGTCCGCGCCTTTGAGCGTCACCGGGACGTAGACGGACCAGAACTGCGCGCCCACGCCGCCGCGCCGCAGGCGGGGGATGTCGGTGTGCAGCGGCTTCTCCAGCTTCTGTTCCGTTCCGATGTCGATCTGCTGGAGATGGTTCTTCACGCGCTGGCGGTACTCCCACGCCAGGTCGTTGTGGCCGTCGATGAGCGGCACTTCCCTGAGGATGCGAGCGATGCGCGCGTCCTGCGCGGGCGCGGCCATCGTGACGAGGAGCGTGAGGAGGAGCGTGATGCGCATGGAGGGCAGGTTATCATCCGCGCCCGTGCCGCTCGCGTTTCAGAAAAACGAACACCATCCCATGGTCGATGCGCTGCTTCGCACGCGCGTGGCGCGATGGGAAGAGCTCGACCGCGCCATCGACGAGCGCGACGACATGCTCGACTTCGCGATCACGCTTTTCGACCACGATCGCGACCGCGCGCTGACCAGCTACTTCCAGAACGGACTCGATCAATTCCGTCTCGTGCGTCACATCGCGGCGTGGCGGGGACGCGTGGGACGCATGCTCGATTTCGCCAGCGGCTACGGACGGCTCACGCGCTTCCTCGTGCACGAAAAGCTCGCCGACGAGATCACGGTCTCGGACATCCTCGAAGGGGGAATGGAGTTTCAGGCCTCGCAGTTCGGCGTGCGCACGATTCTCTCCACGACCCGGCCTGAGAACTTCGCCGCGCCGGAAAAGTACGACCTGATTTTCGTGGCCTCGCTGTTCACGCATCTGCCCGCGGCGACGTTCACTTCCTGGCTGCTGCGCCTCGCGTCGCTGCTCACGGAGAACGGGCTGCTCATCTTCACCGTGCACGATCAGTCGATCTCGCCCGAGCCGTTCGAGGGCGGGATCAAATTCGAGTCGCGATCGGAATCGCGGGTGCTCGACGTCGACGAATACGGCTCGACGTGGGTGACCGAGGAGTACGTGCGCTCGCAGGTGCCGGCGGGATTCGCGTGCGTGCGCATGCCGCGCGCGCTGGCCGAGTGGCAGGACGTGTACGTGATCTCGCCCGCGCCGCTGACGCACACGCCGCCGCGCCGCACGCCGAAGGGATTCGTCGACCAGTTCTTCGTCGATGAGCGAGCCGTGCACCTGGAGGGATGGGCGACCGCGGTCTCCGAGCGCGCCGATCGAGTCGAGGTGCGGCTCGATGACGACGTCGTGGCGTCGACGTCGCACTTTGGCCAGCGGCCGGATGTGGCGATGTTCCTGGGGGCCGAAACCGCGACCGACTCGAGCTTCGGCGTCGCCATCCCGCATGCGTCGATCCGCTCGTTCCGCTACCAGGTCTGCACCGTCTCCGCGTTCTCACGCGAGGGCGAGGAGCGCATCCTCTTTCTGGGCACCCTCGACTCGCTCCGCGGTCACGTGGCCGAGGAGAAAGCGCGTTTTTTCCAGCAGCAGTTGGCCGTGCGCGACAGCGAGCTGGCGAGCGTCCGCCACGACCTCGGCGTCGTCGATCACCAGCGGGCCGTGCTGGCCGCGCAGATCGACGCCATGCGCCAGAGCAGGTTCTGGAAGGCGCGGGAAAAGTGGTTCGCGATGAAGCGGGCGGCGGGGATGACGAAGGAGTTGTAACAAACTCCACCTTTCGCCGTATAACCCGCGCAGCATGACTACTCGTCGCAAGATCATCATCAGTCTCATCGTGCTCGTCGTCCTCGCCGGGCTCGGGTTTGCCGGCACGCGGATGAACCGCAAGGAAGGCACGCCCGTGGCCATGGGCAAAGTCGAGCGGCTCGACCTCGTCAGCAAGGTCTCGGCGAACGGGCGCATCGACGCCAAGCGCAAAGTCGATCTCTCCTCGCACGTGATGGGGCAGATCACCAACCTGGCCGTGCGCGAAGGCGACGCCGTCAAGAAGGGCGATTTCCTGCTGCAGATCGATCGGAAGCAGCTCGCGGCTTCGGCCGAGGGCGCGGCGGCGTCGATGCGGGCGCAGTTCAGCGATCGCGACGCGGCGCGCGCCAACCTCGTCGAGGCCGAGCGCAACTACGAGCGCGCGCGCAGCAACTTCGCCGAGCGCATCATCCCGCAGGCCGAGCTCGATCGCGCCCGCGCCGCGGTCGACTCCGCGCGCGCCAGCGTCTCCGCCATCGATCAGCGCATCGGTCAGGCGCGCGCCAACGTCGCCGTCGCGCGCGACACGCTCTCCAAGACCACCATGACCGCACCGATGGCCGGCATCATCACCGCGCTGCCCGTCGAGGAAGGCGAGGTCGCCGTGATCGGCACGATGAACAACGCCGGCACCAAGCTCCTCACCATCGCCGACATGAGCGAGGTCGAGGCCGTGATGGAAGTCGACGAGACCGACATCCCGAACGTGAAGATCGGCCAGCGCGCCACCGTCACCATCGACGCCTATCCGAACAAGACCTTCAACGGCCGCGTCACCGAGGTGGCCTCCAGTCCGATCGCGCGAACGGGCGGCAGCGCCGGCGGCGAGGCCATCAACTTCGAGGTGAAGATCCAGCTCGAGAATCCTCCCGAGGGCGTGCGTCCCGGCTTCTCCGCGTCGGCGGACATCATCACCGGCACGCGCGAGAAGGTCGTGGCCATTCCCATCCAGGCGCTCGTCGTGCGCGAGAAGAAGGAAGGGAAGAAGAGCAAGGACGAAGAAGGCGTGTACGTCCACAAGGACGGCAAGGCGCAGTTCGTCCCGATCACCGTCGGCCTGGCCGGCGAGTCGAGCATCGAAGTCACGAAAGGCCTCAGCGAAGGTCAGGAGATCGTGACAGGTCCGTTCCGCGCCTTGCGCGAATTGAAGGACGGCACCAAGGTGAGGAAGGAAGAAGAGAAGAAAGAGAAGGAAGGGGAGAAGAAGTAGTTGGAGACCTTCCGCATCGCCGCGACCGCGCTGCGCGCGCACAAGCTGCGCAGCTTTCTCACGCTCCTGGGCGTGATCATCGGGATCATGACCGTGGTCACGGTCGTGGCCATCATCTCCGGCCTGAACGCCTTCATCTCCGAGAAAGTCTTCGACCTCAATCCCGACGTCTACGCGGTCACGCAGTTCGGCATCATCACCTCGCGCGAGCAGTGGCTGGAAGCGATCAAGCGCAAGCCGATCGACTGGAACGACTACGAGGCCGTACAGCAGCGCTGCGGTCTCTGCGCGATGGTCGGCGCATCGCACGGCACGGTCGCGCTCACCAAGCGTCTGGCCCAGAAGCTCACCAACGTGCCCACGCGCGGCGTGTCGTCGAACATGGCCGACCTGCAGAATCTCGACCTCGAGGAAGGGCGTTTCTTCACGCCGGCCGAGGAGTTGAAGAGCGCGCCGGTGATCGTGATCGGCGCGGACGTGCGCGACGAGTTGTTCGGACAGCTCGATCCCGTCGGCCGCACCATGCGCGTCGGCGATCGTCCCATGCTGGTCATCGGCCTGCTGCGCAAGCAGGGCGCGGTGATGGGTGAGAATCAGGACAAGATTCTGTACATGCCCATCACCACGTGGCGGAAGCAGTTCGGCCGCAACGACAGCATCGACATCTTCGTGAAGGCGCGCAACGGCGTGCCGGGCGTCGAAGCGTCGATGGACGACGTGCGCATGATCCTGCGCGGCCGCCGCCACACGGCCTTCCGCGACGACGATCCATTCGCGACGGTGACCGCCGAGGCGCTGCAGGCGCTGTGGAAGAGCATCAGCGCGGGACTCTTTTCGCTGGTCACGCTGATCAGCGGCATCTCGCTGGTGGTGGGCGGCATCGTGATCATGAACATCATGCTGGTCTCGGTGGTGGAGCGCACGCGCGAGATCGGCGTGTGCCGCGCCATCGGCGCCACGCAGAGCAACATCCGCCGGCAGTTCCTGATGGAGGCCGTGCTGCTCTCGCTCTGCGGCGGCATCATCGGCGTGCTCCTCGGCGCCGCCATCGCCAAGTCCATCAGCGCGTTCACGCCCATGCCCACGCGCGTCGCGCCTTCGCTGGTCGTCACGGCGCTGCTGATCTCCGTCATCACCGGCGTGCTCGCGGGCGTGGTGCCGGCCTGGCGCGCGTCGAAGCTGCCGCCGGTCGAGTCGCTGAGGTACGAATGAAAAACCTCTTCTTCGGCGCGCGCGAGAACGTGCGCTTCGCCGCGATCGCGCTGTCGTCGCACAAGCTGCGCTCGAGCCTGACCGTGCTGGGCATCGTCATCGGCGTGACCACCGTCATCTCCATGGTCTCGATCATCGAGGGCTTCAACAACTCGGTGGTGAAGAATTTCCAGTCCTTCGGCGCGACGCTGGTGCAGTTCCAGAAATTCGATCCGCGCTTCGGCCCGGGCGAGCGCGACGACTCGGAACGGCAGCGCAAGAACCTCACGTACGAGGACGCGCTCGCGCTCAAGGCGCAGTGCCCGTCCATGCTGGCGGTCTCGCCGGAGCGCTACACGTTCGCGGGCGGCATGAACATCGACGTGCACTACAACGGCAAGACCGGCTCGCCGGACGCGCTGATCGGCACGATCGACGAGTACCCGATCGCGAACAATCACTTCGTGACCGAGGGCCGGTTCCTCAGCGACGGCGACGTGCGCAGGTCCGCGCCGGTCACGGTCCTCGGATACGAGCTGGCCAAGGCGCTCTTCCCCATGAGCGATCCGATCGGCAAAGTCGTGACCATCGTCGGGCGCAAGTACCTCGTCGTCGGCGTGATGGAGAAGCAGGGCTCGACGATGTTCGAGTCGACGGACCTGCACGTCTACCTGCCGCTGACGACGTTCGACAGCCATTTCCCCGAGATCAAACGCGATCGCGGCGTGAACATCGCCACGGTACCGAAGAAGCCGGAGTGGGTGGACCGCATCGTCGAGGAAGGGACGGCCGTGCTGCGCGTGCGCCGCAAGGTGCCGTTCAACAAGCCGAACGACTTCGGGATCATGACGCCCGACAAACTGATCGGGAACTTCCGCGCCATCACCGGCGGCATCACGCTGGCGATGATCTTCATCTCGTCCATCGCGCTGCTCGTGGGCGGCGTGGGCGTGATGAACATCATGTTGGTGTCGGTGACGGAGCGGACGCGCGAGATCGGCATTCGCAAAGCCATCGGCGCGGTGCGGCGCGACATCGTGCAGCAATTCCTGACCGAGGCCATGACGCTGGCCGGAATCGGCGGCGCGATCGGCGTGGCGCTCGGATTGGGCATCGCGCTGATCGTGCGATCGATGGAGCTGTTGCCGACCTCGACGCCGCTCTGGTCGATCCTCATCGGCCTCGGCGTCTCGGTCTCGATCGGCCTTTTCTTCGGGATTTACCCCGCCTACAAGGCCGCACGGCTGGACCCGGTGGAAGCGCTGCGCTACGAGTAGCGTTACCATCTGTCCATGCGCACGCTCGTCATCGGAATGCTGCTCGCGACCGCGATGGTCTCCGCGGAGGATTCTCCGCTCGTAGCGCTGGCGAAGCGCTCGAACCGCGCGAAGTCGAAGATCCCTGTGATCACGAACCAAAGCGTGGCCCACAGCAAGGGACGCTTCTCGCAGTCCTCGGGCGATGCCGTGACGCCGGTGACGGTGGCCGCGCCCTCGCCGGCCGCGCCGACTCCGGTCGCTGCGGCCACTCCTGTCGCAGCGAAGCCGGCACCCGCGGTGAACCCGCGCATCACGATGCCCGGCGAAGTGGGATCGGGCGCCTACGGTGCGAGCACGGCGCGCATCATCGAGCCGCAGAGCTCCGCGCGGAACATCGATCCGACCGGCGTCCGCGCGACGGCACCCACCGCTGCAACGCAGCCCATGGGACCGACGATCGTCCAGCCCGTGACGCCGCAAAGCTCGGCACGCAACATCGCGCCGGTGGCTGCGCCGATCCAGGGGCTGGAGAAGAAGCAGCAGTAATAGGGCTTACGTCCTGAACCTCACGAACGTGTAAATCCCCTGCGGCTTGTGGCCGTAGACCGGATCGTCCTCCAGCTCGTGCGTCTTCGTGCGGTAATCGACGTTCACGCCCAGGCCCAGCTTGTAGCGGCCGCGCGGGATGAAGTCGAAGACGTAGCCCGCGGTGTAGTGCGTGGCCTCGTCCCACTCCGGGTTCGGGCCGAACAGGAACAGCGGGAACCCGGCGGGTCGGTCGATGTGCTCCACGCGCGCCATGAACGTGTTGCGCGACGCGCGCAGCGCCACTTCGAGGCCGTACCCGTTCTGCGTCGGGATGGCATCCAGCTCCGTCCAGTCGCGCGACGTCCACTGCGCCGTGATCGATGCGAACGCGCCCGAGTACGTCAGCGACGCACTGGTCATGTCGCGCTGCAGATTGTCTTCACCCAGTTCCGCGCGTGAGACCTGAATGGCCAGAGCGGGCGTCGGCGTGAGCGTGAAGCGCGCCGAGCGCGAGTCCATGCCGCCCGTTTCCAGATCGCTCTCGTTGAAAGCCTCGACGGTGTCGTGGAACGTGCTCGCCTCGATGGTGAAGAGCCGCGTCGTGTAGCCCGCGGTGACGACGCTGGTCGAGTCGTGCACCGTCTCCTGCATCTCCCACCCGAACGGCGCCTCGGCGAAATCCGCTCCGGACGCGCGCAACTGCGCGGGCGCCGTGCCGAACGCCGGCTGTCCCACCAGCGCGCCGTACACGGAGAGCAGCGAGGCGTTCGTCGGACGGAAGCCGATCTGCACCGCCGCCTCGCCGATCAGATCATTGCCGCGCATCCGCCCGATCAGGTTCTCCTCGGGCACGAACTGGAAGAACTGCGGATAGCCTTCCTCCTCGATCGTGTACGGCTCGAGCGACACGCGCCCGCGCGCGAGCACGAACGCGCGCTCGCCCATGTCGTACTGCAGGCCCGCCCCGAACCAGTTCGTGGAGAACGTGGCAGTCTCCTGCTCCTCGGGACCGGTCTGCGTGAGATGCGTGACGTGCACGTCGAAGCCGTGGAAGAACGTGAGCGGGCCGGTGCCGGTGCGCACCCACGGCGACGCGCCGACGGCGGGCGTGGTGCCGGAGAGGTTGCGCGTGGCGTCGACGCCCTGCGCCAGCGCGGCGGTGGTGAACAGCAAGGTAATGACGAAACGGCGGATCATGCGCGGCGCTCTCTGCAATTCAGTTGCCGCCGGCACGGCCGGCAGCGCTGGTTGCCCCAGGGCGGTCCGCACGGCGATCGCACGTGGTCCCGGTCATCGTCAATTTTCCTTCCCGACCGGATACAACCGCGCCCGCTCGTCGTACCACGGCGTGCGCTCGTAGAACCACTGCAGGCGCTCGCGCGCGTCGCCGCGAAACTGCTCGTCGCTCTGGAGCTTCTTCTGGAACTCCTCCGCCAGCTTCGGGTCCTCTTTCATCATGGCCTCGGCCATCGGCTCCATGATGTACGCCTCGACGTATTCGGTCGGCGCGAGGATGGAGTCGAAGAAGCCCCACTGGAAGAGCGAGTCGGGCGAGGACGGCTCGAGCAGGAGCGTGGCCAGCGTGCCCAGGGGCTGATCGGTGGGGACGCGGACGGAGCCGGCCGGGAAACGCTCACGGCGCCGCTCCGCTTTTTCCGTGGCCGTGACGCGCACGTGGCCCTCGAACTGCGGCGAGGTGAACTTCGGATCGAGGAGGCGGACCATCGTCACGTCCACTTCCTTCGCTTCGCTGAGCTTCTCGTAGCGGATGCCGTGCAGGTCGAGCTTGGCGATCACTTCGCGCCACGCGGACGGAATCCAGTACGCCTTCGCCGGCGCGACGCTGGTCGCGGCCTCGGTCGCCTTCTGAAACGGCGCCTTCGCGCTCACGGCTTTGCCGAGCCACTCGACGCGCACGTCGCCGCTGACGGGCGACAGCACTCTTCGCGAGGCGATGCCGAGGATCTCCACTTGTTCGGCAAGCCCGTTGTCCGGCACCTTCCACGAGAGCGGCACGCTGGCCGGCCTGCGATTGCGCTCCGTGTCGATGGCCTGCTTCAGCGACGCGCCCTCGGCGCCGACGGTGCGCAGCGTCTGTTCGAGAAAGACGTACGTGCCGAGGACGCGCTGGTCGTAGGGCTTGAGAGAGTGGTTCTCGACGAGGATCGAGGCGATGTGCCGCGCGTCGCCATAGCCGTGCGACAGACGCGGATCGCTCTGGCCGCTGGCCACGCCGGCCAGCGGATCGTCGGTGAAGATGAGCGGACCGGGGATGTGTCCCTGCGCGCGCAGGGCATCGTCGACCGGCTTCCGGTACTTCGAGTCCAGCCACTGCGCGATGGCGGGCGAGTGTCCGGCCGGCCCGTTCCATCCGTACGTGACGTCGTACTGATAGTCGGCGCCATCGGTGACGTGCAGGTCGATGTACATGTCGGGCTGCCAGGTGTCGATGGCGCGGATCATGGCCTGCATCTCTTCCGCGTCGGCCTTCATGTAATCGCGATTGAGATTGAGATTGCGCGCGTTGGTCCGCCACCCGCTCACCTCGGGACCGCGCTGGTTGATGCGCGAGTACTTCGTGAAGCGCTCGTGCCCGTCGACGTTGAAGATGGGGACGAAGAGGAGATTCACGCGGTCGAGCAGATCGCGCTTCGTGCCGCGCACGGTGAGGTCGCGCAGGAGCATCAGTCCCGCGTCCTTGCCGTCGATCTCGCCGGCGTGAATGCCGCCCTGCGCGAGGATCACGGGTTTGTTGTGAATCGTCTGCGGCGTGAAGTTCTTCTCCTTCGACGCAACGACCATCCACACATCCCGCCCCTCGGCACTCTTGCCGAGGGAGATCATTCGCAGCTGCGGCGCAGCCTTCACGAGCCGCTGCAGATACGCGACGGTTTCGTCGTAGCGCGGCGTGGTCTTCAGATCATCCCGCTCGCTCGGCGTGATCCACGGATCGTTCTTCGCGACGACGAGCGCGCGGCTGGCGCCGTTCCACGGAATGAGCGGAGGAAGGATGGGTGTCTGCACGGAAGAGAGCGTGGCGGAGAGGAGAAGCGCCGTCAGCATCGGCGCGTTGTAGCACAGCTACATCGCGAAAATGTCGCTGAGCGGCAACGCGAAGCCGGGGAGTAGCGGAGTGGTGATGGTGTCGCCGACGTCGACGAGCGCAAACTTGTCGCCGTCGAGCCGGAACACTCGTATGGCCAACTCGTCGGGATCGATGATCCAGTACTCGGGAACGCCTGCGCGCTCGTAGAGGCCGTACTTGGTGCGTACGTCGTGGCGGCGGTTCCCTTCGGAAAGGACTTCGACGACCAGGTCAGGGGCGCCTTTGAGGTTCTTCTGAAGGAGGTGAGTCCTGCCCGATCGCAGAAAGATGATGTCCGGTTGCACGATGTCATGGCCCGACAGGATGACGTCGACGGGCGAAGGCAGAACCCGACCGGCGTGATGAGTCCGAACGTGCAATTGCAGCGCAAACTCTACGTTGCTGAGAATGATTTGGTGGTAACCCGTCGGTGCAGGATTCTCGTAGTGCGCTCCATCGATGATCTCGTGGCGCCGCCCGTCGTTGGGGATGGCGGCGTAATCCTCGTAGTCGAGCCGGATCGAGGTTTCGGTAGCCATGACGTACAGTCTACGCATGTTCGATACCCTCCGCACGTTCCCCCAAACGCTGCGCAAGCTTGTCTCCGCGGTGCCTGAAGAGCGGCTGCGCGTGCGCGGGGAGGGCGGGACGTTTGCCGCGATCGAGCAGGCGTGGCATCTCGCGGATCTCGAAGTGGAAGGGTACGGCGTGCGCATCGCGCGGATTCTCGGAGAGCACGAGCCGGCGCTCGAGGATTTCCGCGGAGACGTCGTGGCCGAGGAGCGGAAGTATCGGGAGCTGGAGCTGGAGCCGGCGTTGAGGCGATTCGCGGACGCGCGTGAGCGCAACGTCGAAGCGCTGGAGAACGCAGCCGATCTGCAGCGCGCCGGCAATCAGGAGGGCGTGGGGCGGGTGACGCTGGCCCGCATCGCCGAGATGATGGCCGAGCACGATGCGGGGCATGCAGCGGAGCTGCAGGCCCTGCGAGGGTGAGCGTTACTTCCGAAGCGCGGCCAGAGCGAGCGCCGTCAGCGCGAGCGCGAGCGCAGCGATCGCCGAAGGCGAGAGCGTGGGCACGTCCGGCGCCGGCGCCACGAGGAACGACGTCACGAAAACGACCTGTCCCGGACTGCTGACGCGGTGGCGCACCACCGTGTACTCGCCCGCGGGCAGCACGCCGAGGTTCCAGCTGAAGGTCTGCGGCAGGCACGCGCTGACGCAGCCGTCGCCCGTGGCCAGGTCGATCGTGAAGCCCGTGCGGGTGAGCTCGGTGTACATCGGACAGCCGCACTCCGAGTGGATGACCAGCGTGATCGGCTGTCCCGGACGCGGAACCGCCGGGATCGTCGTCACCACGTCCGCGGCGCGCGCCGCCGTTCCCGTCAGAAGCACTGCGCACACGAATCCCCATAGCATCGGCTTGAACATGGCCGCGAGGATACTGTATTGAAAGTGTTATTTGAAGTGCGCCCTCCCTCCGCCGGAGGGAGGGCGCGATGGCGGGAAGTCGCTACTTCGCGAAGACGTCGTCCACGCTGACGATGCGGATGTTCTCCGGCTTGATGTTCAGCTTGTAGCTGCCGATCACCTTGTCTTCTTCGGCGAGCTGCGGCTTGGGCGCGTCGTACTTGATCGTCGACAGCCCGTCCTTCAGCAGCGTGTCGCGCAGCCCCTCGGCATCCTTGGTGATGATCACCACCTCGAGATTCTTCGCCGAGAGGTACTTCTTGATCGCGCGGTTCACGTCGTCGCGCGTGAGCTTCCTGTACGCGGCCTGCATCGTCGTCGCGTAGTCGCCCATGCCGAACCACCACGAGTCCAGTGCGTATCCGAGCTGCTGGTTCTGGTTCGCGGTGAGGAGGTACACGTTCTTCACCAGGTAGTCGCGGGTGTTGTTGAAGTCCTCCTGCGACAGACCGTTGTCGATCATCTTCTGCGTTTCGTACAGCGCGATGCGCAGCGCCATCTGCGCGTTCTCCGGCACCACCGGACGGATCCAGATCTCGAAGAGCTGGTTGCGGCGGGCGATGTTCGGGCTGGGGAAGAACTGTCCGCCCGGACGATTGAAGAACTCGATGTACGCGTAGTCGCCGTAGTTCAGGCCGCGCGTCTCGCGGATGCGATCGTACAGATGCGACAGCGACGCGCGATGCTCGCCCAGCCATGCACGCGCGACGTTGAGCGCGGCGAAGTCCGCCATGTTGCGCGTCACGGGAATGGGATGGCCCATCGAGATGGCCGTCGCCCGCGTCTCCTTCTTCACGATCTGCACGTCCAGGCCGGAGGGCGCCTTGCCCGCGTACGGCTTGAGCTGCGCGATGGTGGTCTCCTCGCCGCCGGAGCCGAGGGTGCCCAGGTCGGTCGTCAACTTCTTGACCAGTGTGCCGGGGTAGTCGCCGGACAGGCCGACCACCACGTTCGTGGCGTTGTAGTTGTCGTCGACGAACTTCTTCACGTCGTCGAGCGTGATCGACTTCAGGCCGGCGATCGTGCCGAGGGTCGTGTGGCCGTACGGAGTGCCGTCGAAGATCACGTTCTGGAGCTGCTCTTTGCCCAGCTCCTCTTCGTTGTTGTTGCGCAGGTCCTGCTGCAGCGCGTTGAGCTGCTGGTCGCGCAGGCGCTGGAAATCCTCGTCGCGGAAGCCGGGGGTGAGGAGCTGCGGCAGCACGATGGGCAGGAACTTGTCGATGTTGTCCTTGTGCACGACGCCGGTGAACGTCGTCATCTCCTTGTCCACCTGGCTGAAGAACGCGCCCGCGATCGGATAGAGCGCCTTGTTGATCTCGTCGATGCGCAGCTCCTTCGAGCCGGCGTCGGTGATCATCGAGGCCGCGAGCTGCGCCAGTCCTTCCTTGCCCTTCGGATCCGCGCCGGAGCCGGTGGTGAAGAGGAGCTTCATCATCACGTTCGGCAGCACGGACTTCTGCTCGACGAAGCGGATCTGCACCTGCTGTCCGCTGGACGGCCTGGCCATCTCGTCGATCGAAGGCGCCTTGCCGATCGCCTCGGGCAGCGGATCTTTCGCCAGCGTCGTCACGATCAGGTTCTTGTTCGTGAAGTAGCGATTCGCGGCGTCCTGCAACGATGCGGGCGTGACCGTGGCCAGCTCGCGGAAGTACTTGTTGATCGTGTCGTAAGAGCGCTCGAAGTGTGCGAACGAGGCCACGGTGGAGGCGATGGCGTCCGTGTTGTCGAGGCCGCGCACGAAGCCGTAGCGGGCGTTCGACTTCGCGTCATTGACGCGCGTGGCGTCGAGCTGCTGCGAGCGCAGTTTGGCGAACGTCTCCACGATCGCGTCGCGGACGTACACGGAATCCTTCGCGTCCTTCACGCGCGCGAAGACGGTGAAGAGCGTCGGATCGACGTTCGGCCCGCCGAAGAAGAACATCTGGTCGACCTTCTGCTCCTGCTCGACCAAGCGCTTGTAGAGATCCGAGGTCTGGCCGAAGGAGAGGTCGAACATCACGTCCATCGCCGCCTGGTCCTTCATCTGGAAGGCCGACGGTCCGTGGAACGCGACCGTCACCCACGGCAGCGTCGGCGAAGTCCACGGGACGTTCGCGTAGACGGGACCGCTGTGCGTGGTCTCCTGCGGGATGTCGACGGCGAACGTGCCCTTCTGCCAGTCGCCGAAGTATTTCTCGACCAGCGGGAACACTTCCTCGGGCTTCACATCGCCGACGACGATGACGGTCGCTTTCTCCGGGCGGTACCAGCGCGAGAAGAACGTCTTCGAGTACTCGTACTGGTTGGGCATGTCCTCGATGTCTTTGATGAAGCCCATCGTGGTGTGCTTGTAGGTGTGCGTGGAGTACGCGGCGTCGCGCTGCACTTCGAGGATCTTGCGCACGGGGCTGGCCGAGTTCTTGTTGTACTCGCCGAGCACCGCGCGCGCCTCGGTCTTGAACGCCTCTTCGCTGTACGAGAGGTTCTTGAAGCGGTCCGCCTCGATCTCCAGGATCTTCGGCAGGTCTTCCTTCGCGAACGTGACGTGGAAGTTCGTCAGGTCGTCGGAGGTGTACGCGTTCTGCCGCGCGCCGGCCTTGGTGATGATGGCGTTGTAGACGTCGGGCGGATAGGCCTTGGTGCCGCGGAACATCATGTGCTCGAAGAAGTGCGCGAAACCGGACTTGCCGGCCTCCACTTCGTTGCGCGATCCGGTCTGCATCGGGATCTGCAGCGAGACGATGTTGGGGAAGCCGGTGGGAACGACGATGACCTTCAGGCCGTTGGCGAGCGTTTTCTCGGAGGCCTTGAAGGGCAGGATGTCGTTCTGCTGCTGCGCCGCCATCGGCAGCGCGAGCGCACACAGTGCTGCCGCCAGAAGCTTGGTTCGGAACATAAGTCTCCTTTTCGGTTGTGAATGAGAACGAACGTCGTCTCAGAGCTCCGAGACGTTGCGACTCTGTGACTCTTCCGGATCGAGCGGGCCTTCCTGCAGATCCGCCCGAATGATGAGGTCGAGGAAAAGCTCGCGGACGCCCTCGCGTCCCTTCTCGCGATATACGCGCCGGACGTCCGAGGGTTTGAGCTGGATTCCGGTCATGGCGGCGAGGTACTGGCAGAAGACCACCGCACGCGAGCGGAACGAGATGATCAGGATGATCAAAAGGACGCCGGCGAAGATCAGGGGCATCGCGGCGGTGAGGGTTTCGATGCGGTAGAGCGTCGACATCGGAAGCGCGCCGAATGCTAGCAGAAAGCGGTTGGCGGTTGACGGTTGGCGGTTGGCGGTTTTTCGGTTGATACAACTGCGCCTGCGGGTTGTGCCCCGAGCCGTCACGATGCACGTGCCACATGCGCCAGACGCACGATCGAAAAACCGCCAACCGTCAACCGCCAACCGCCAACCCGCCCCGGCATCCTCCTTGTAAGACCGATCCACGGAGGGATTCGCATGTCTGAGGAACGTTACGAGCCGGTCTCGTGCGATTACCACGACCAGCTCGAAGCAGCGGCGATGCACAAGAGCGAAGTGGAGCTGGAGTTCGACCTCGAAGGCGTGACGCAGCGGGAACGCGGGCGCGTCGAGGACGTCTATACAGCCAACGGGGCCGAGTTCATCCGCTTCGCGTCGGACTCGGGACCGCTCGAGATCCGTCTCGATCACATCATCTCCATGAAAGAGTAAGATTCCGGCGATGCCGAAAGGGCTTTTCTACACGGGCACGGCGTTCTGCCTCTTCCTGGCGCTGACCAGCGCCGCGGAAGCCGCGCGGGAGCTGCGCCGCGGCGTGCTCGCCTTCGCCGGACTGCCCGACGGCCCGTACGCGGCGTGGGCCATCGTGGCTGCGCTGCTGTCGGGACTGGCCATCGCCGGACTCTTTCTGCGCATGGCCGCGCTGCTCGCTGCACGAAACCTGTTCGCCGCGTTCGTGGCGTTGGTCTCCGTGACCGCGGCCACGGCCGCGCTGGCGGGCGTGCTGTTTCTGCAGTGGAGGATGACCGCCGCCGCGTCGCCGCATCTCGACGAGATCCATTTCGCCGGACTGATGGCCCTGGGCTTCTTCGTCTCGCTGAGCATCCTCTCGCTGCGCCCGTACTTTTCGATTCAGGCCAGCCGTTTCCTCTCCGCTCTGGTGTTCTTTCCGCTGCCGCTGTTCGCTCTGATCGTGTCGCAGGAGATGTTTCTGCGGACGTCCGCCGCGCCGCTGCCCGCGGCCTCGCCTGCGTCGAGCGTGTACTTTGTGGTGCTGGCCATTCTCTTCGTCTCCATCGCCGTGCACTCGATCCGGCATCGGCACCTGTTCCTGGAGATGACCAACCTGCGCGAGCTGCTCGACTCGCGCGTGGATCCGGGCTCGCGGCATGGACGGCCGATCGGCGGCGTGGCGTTCGACTCATAAGTGCTGCCGGTCTTCGTCTTAACCCTTCTTCTTCCGCTGATCGTGATCGCGATGCTGTGGCGTCGCGCGAGGCGGCCATTCGGCGGCTGGCTCGCCACGTTCGTGCTGGCGCTGGGCGTGGTGGCGTTCGCGTTTTTCGTGGCGCCATGGGGGATGTTCGGACTGCCCGCGCGCTACGCGCTGGTGGTGCTGTTCGCGATTGCCGCGCTCGTGTCGCTGCGGCGCGAGCCGGCGCCGGACGCGCGGCAGGAATCGCCGGTCCGAGCGGTGTTGAAGATTCTCCTGGGGCTCACCATCGGCAGCGCGGCGCTCACCGCGATTCAAGGACGAGCGGTGCCGGCCGGCGCGATCGATCTCGCGTTCCCCGCGCGTGGCGGCGCGTTTCTCGTCGCGCACGGCGGAAGCACGGCGGCCTCGAACATGTATCACGTGAATGCGGCGCGGATGTACACGGTCGACCTCGTGAAGCTCAATGGCGCGGGGCTGCAGTCCAGCGAGCCGTACGGCGTGCTCAGTCCATGCGACGGTACCGTGAAAGCCGCCGATGAACGCGTCGTCATTCAATGCCGGGACGCCGATGTGTGGCTCGAGAACGTTCAGCAGATCTCCGTCGGCGTGGGCGCCCCGGTGCGCGCTCACCAGCTCATCGGCCTGGCCTTACTGGTGAGCGTGCACGCCGAGCGCGCGGGCCACGCCGTTCCGGCGCGCTTCGACGGCCGCTGGCTCGTGCGCAACGACCTCGTGCGGCGGTAACTTTGCACGCGCATTGCGCGTCAGAAAACGCGCATGAGAAAACTGGCTCTCGTCCTCCTGCTTGCGCTCCCCGTCGCGGCCGCCGATCTCACCGGCCGCATCGTCGATCCCACCGGCAAGCCTGTCCCCGAAGCGCACGTCTACGTCTACACCGCCGTGCCGAAAAAGGGAGTGAGCGTGGTCTGTCCCTCCTGCTATCGCGACTGCGGGAAGCAGGTGGACGCGGACGCGAAGGGCAACTTCCGCATCAAGTCCGTCGACGACGCGCTGAAGTTCCGGCTGCTGGCGGTCGCGGAAGGGTTCGAGCCCGCGCTGTCGGAGCACAACGAGAAACGCGACTACGAGCTGACGCTGAAGGCGCGGCCGTCCGGCGATGACGAGCACATGGTCCGCGGCCGCGTGGTCGATCCACAGGGCAAGGCGCTCGTCGGCGCGCTGGTCGAGTTCCACGGCGTGCGCCAGGGCCAGCGCAAGGGCTGGGGCGCGATCCCGGGCATCGATCCGCTGTCGATCACGAACGCGAACGGCGACTTCGCCATCCGCGTCCCCGATCCCGACATGCTCGTCGACGTGCGGGTGCGCGCGCGGAACTACGGCGTCAGGATCGCCCGCGAGCTGCTGCCCGGCGTGCCCGCGCAGACGGTCTCCGTCGACGTGGGCGCAACGATCACGGGTCGCCTCATGAACGGGAACAAGCCCGTCCCCGGCGCGCGCGTCGGCATCGCGCAGGTGGACCATCGCTCGGAGAACTGGCTTGGTGCGGAGGAGATCGGCACGGACGCCAAAGGACAGTTCGTCATGACCGGACTGGCCACGGGCATCGAATACCAGGTCTTTCCGAAGATGGAGAGCGTGGCGCCGCTCACCGTCGCGCCGAGAGTCGTGAAGACGGGCGAGGATCGCTCCACCGCCGACGCTGGCACATTTCAGCTCGCGCGCGGCTTCCGCGTGGCGGGCAAGGTGAACGGCGAGCTGCCGCCGGAAACGCGCGTCTCGCTGTTCACGCCGAACGACACGCAGTCGGTGATGGTGAAGAGCGATGGCACGTTCGTCTTCGAAGGCGTGCCCGCGGGCAAGGTGCGCATGTACGCCGCGGCGCCGGGCTTCGGGCGGCCGCAGCCCATCGAGGTGGACGTGCAGAAGGATGTCGTGGACGTGACGATGGACCTCCGGAAACGCTGAAATCGCGTCCGTCCAATCGGACATGACCGGAGGCTCCTCATGATCCGTCTGACGCCGGAGCACCTCGAGGTGCTCGCCCCGACTTCGGTGCAGCGCTGCCGCGACGCGTTCGCGAACGCGGACGACGTGCTGGCCCGGTACGCCATCAACGACAAGGCGCTGCGCCTCGCGCACTTCATGGCCCAGATCCTCCACGAGAGCGGCGGGCTGTGCATCATCGAGGAGAACCTCAGCTACTCGGCAAAACGGATGATGCAGATCTGGCCGAAGCGCTTCCCCACGATCGAGATCGCGAAACCGTACGCGAAGAATCCAAAGGCGCTGGCGAACAGGGTCTACGGCGGCCGCATGGGCAACTCGGGACCGGACGATGGGTGGCTCTACATCGGCCGCGGCCTCCTGCAGATCACCGGCAAGGAGTCCTACCAGCGCTACGGCACCCGCCTCGGCTGCAACCTCGTCGGCGCGCCGAAGCTCGCGTCGGACCCGCAATGGTCCCTGTCCATCGCGGCGGAGGAATGGACGGACAAAGGCTGCAACGAGCTCGCGGACCAGGACGACATCACCACGATCACGAAACGCATCAACGGAGGCTTGATCGGGTTCGAGGAGCGGAAGAAGTGGCTGGTGAAGACGAAGAAGGTGTGGGTGGGGTAGCGCGCCGTCACGCCACTTTGCGCGGCGGGCGGTGTCTTCGGCTCCAGGACAGAAAGGGGAAACGGATGCGTAGCTTTCTGCTGTGCCTCGTCGCGGTATGCGTGACTGTTCCGCTTTGCGCCGCTGATCTGGAGCCGCTCGCGGAGACCGGCGATACGGTAGCTGCGCTGATGGAGCGCTTCTATCGCGAGCGCTCGCGTCCGAAGACCAGTCTCATCGCCGTCGATTGGGAAGACTCGCAGTTCATCATTCCTGCGGCGGGGAGTCTGGCGGGGAATCAGGGGACGTACTACCGCTCCGACGTGACGCTCGTCAATGCGCGCTCGGTGGCGCAGAAGATCGCTGTCGGCTGGATCGCGCAGGGCGTGAACAACGGGACGAGTGCCGTCCAGTACTTCAATCTCCCCGCGAACACTGTCGTGTTCCAGGCGGATTTTGTGAACACAGCGCTGGGCAAAACGGGATTGGGATCCATCCTGGTGATCGGCGTCGACTCGGCGAACAACCCCGACCCGAACGCGGTGCTCGACGGCTTCTCGCGCATCTGGACGCCGCAGCCAAATGCCACCGGCACCGTGTCCCAGGAGTTCGCAGCCGTCGACTATCAGGACTCGCTGGCGACGTCGTACGGCTACGGTCTGCGCCAGGATGCGCAATACCGCACGAACGTCGGCTTCGTGAATCTCTACAGCACCGCGAACACATTCACGGCGACGGCGGTCGGGCCGAACGGATCGACGGCCTTCACGCAGGACGTTCTCCCGTACTCGATGCAGCAGCGCTCCGTGCCCGGCGGCGACCGCGGGAACTTTTATCTTCGCGTGTCGAGCGCGGCATCGAACTTCAACTGGTGGAGCGCGTACGCAAGCTCGACGGACAACATCACCGGCGATGGGTGGGTGTCGCACATTCATTGAGGCGCGGCGTTTTTCACAAGCACGCCAGCACGGCGTCCAGCGGCCGAGGCACGCGCTCGAGATCGAGCGCCTCGATGAGCGCCGCCGCATAGCGCACCTTCCAGTTGTGCAGCCAGCCGTGCAGCTGCGACTCCAGCGGCAGCGCGCGTTTCTCCGGCTGCCGCTGGTACGTGCGGAACGCGGCGAGCTGGCCGCGGTCCTCGACCAGTCGGAGCATTCGCTCGGCGCCTAACGCGCGTACGAGCTCGCCCTCGAGATCGGGATCGCACGCATGGAAGTTGCCGGGTGAAACTCCCGCGCGGGCGAGCGCGCGCAGGATCGCCGCTTCCTCGCCACGATCGTAGAGGCCGGCCACGCGCTGCGCGTCAATCGTTCGCAATACGCGCTGCAGCGCATGCGCCCCTCCCACCGCAACCACCGCCACTCCCTCGGACGCCAGGTCGCGGCCCCGCCGCGCCGCGAGGGTCTCGACGGCGATCCGGTCGCTCTCGCCCTCGACGAGAACCACCGCGTCACCGGCTGGCAAGGAGCACCAGCACGAGTGCGATCGCGCCCGGCAGCGCCTGCACGAAGAGAATCGACCGCTTCGCCGTCAGCGCGCCGACCACTCCCGCGATGATCACGCACGAGAGGAAGAACACGCGCACCGGCAACGCATCCGGCCGCATCGCACCCCAGATCAGCCCCGCGGCGAGAAAGGCGTTGTACAGCCCCTGATTCGCGGCCAGGCTCCTGGTGCTCTCCGCCAGCGCGGGCGTCAATCCGAAAATGCGTCGTCCGGCGGGCTTCGTCCAGAGAAACGACTCCAGGATGAAAAAGGCGATGTGCAGCGCAGCCACGACACCGATGGCGATGGACGCGAGAATGCTCAACATCGTGCGGCATGATAGCGGTGAGCAGCGTCACTGGAGCGTGACGATCGCCCCGTGATGCGCG
>DATLBM010000048.1:0-8144 GCA_035526885.1 Thermoanaerobaculia bacterium
TGTCGTTGATGCGCAGCAGATCGACGCGCTCGAGGTTCTCCAGGCCGGTCAGCGGACTGGGGACGTTCGTCGCCACGCTCGTCGGCAGCTTCGCCGACGGAAAGCCTTCCGTCCCCCAGATGTACGTGATGATGGCCTGCCTTTTGGCGAGGACATCGCTCCCGGTGGTGATGGTGATGTCGTGGTCGTCGACCAGGGCGGAGGCGGACGTGGCGAGGAACGCGACGAAGAGCAGGCCGAAAGCGCGCATGCCCTCAGAGTACACCTGTAGGGATGGGTGGAAGCCCATCCCTGCATTCGTTTACGCCGGAACGTGTTCGTGCGTGGCCGGTTCGGGCTCCGGCAGCGGATGCGACTCGCGTCCCGCGCGATCGGTGGTCTTCTGCTCGGCCGCGTCGCGCTCGAGCAGCGCGATCTTCAGCACGTCTTCCACGTGCTCGACGAAGTGGAAGCTCATGTCGCGCTTGATGGGCTCGGGCACGTCGACGAGATCGCGCTCGTTCAGCTTCGGCAGAATGACGGTGTTCAGTTTCGCCGCGCGTGCGGCGAGCACCTTCTCCTTCACGCCGCCGATCGGGAGCACGTCGCCGCGCAGCGTCACTTCGCCGGTCATGGCTACGTTGCGGCGCACGGGCTTGCCCGTGAGCACCGAGATGATGGCGGTGGTCATGGTCACGCCCGCGGACGGTCCGTCCTTCGGCACCGCGCCGGCCGGAACGTGAATGTGAATGTCGTGCGTTTCGAAGTAGTCGGCAGGGATCCCGTTCTCGTCGGCGTGTGCGCGCGCGTACGTGAGCGCGGCCTGCGCGGACTCCTTCATCACGTCGCCGAGCTGGCCGGTGAGTGAGAGCTTGCCCTTGCCGCGCACGGCCGTGGCCTCGATGAAGAGGATGTCGCCGCCGACCGCCGTCCAGGCTAGTCCCGTCGCCACGCCCACCTGATCGCGCTCCAGCAGCTCCTCGGCGAAGTGTTTCATCGGGCCGAGGTATTTCTCGACGTTGGCGTCGGTGATGCGGATGTTCTCCTGCTGCTTTCCTTCGGCGACGGTCACCGCGATCTTGCGGCAGATCGTGCCGATCTCGCGCTCCAGGTTGCGCAGTCCCGCTTCCTTCGTGTAGCCCGTGGTGATGCGCATGATGCCGCCGTCGGTCCACGTGACCGGCACTTCGCTGATCCCGTTCTCCTCCATCTGCTTCGGGATGATGTGCTGCTTGGCGATCATCAGCTTCTCTTCGTCGGTGTAGCCGGAGAGGCGGATGACTTCCATGCGGTCGAGGAACGCGGGCTGAATGGTGTCCAGCACGTTCGCCGTGACGATGAACATCACGTTGGAGAGGTCGTACGGAACGCCGAGGTAGTGATCGCGGAAGGAGTAGTTCTGCTCGGGGTCCAGGACTTCGAGCAGCGCGGACGACGGATCGCCGCGATAGTCGGCGCCGATCTTGTCGACCTCGTCGAGCATGAACACGGGATTGCCGGTCTGGGCCTGGTTGATGCCCTGAATGATGCGGCCCGGAAGCGCGCCGACGTACGTGCGGCGGTGTCCGCGGATCTCCGCTTCATCGCGCACGCCGCCCAGCGAGATGCGCACGAACTTGCGGTCCAGCGCGCGCGCCACGGAACGCCCCAGCGAAGTCTTGCCGACGCCGGGAGGCCCGACGAAGCAGAGGATCGGTCCCTTCATCTTCTGTCCGCGCAGTTTGCGCACGGCCAGGTATTCGAGGATGCGCTCCTTGATCTTCTCGAGGTCGTAGTGGTCTTCGTCGAGGATCTCGCGGGCGCGGCCGAGGTCGTGGTTGTCCGTCGATTGGAGACCCCACGGGAGGCCGGTCATCCAGTCGAGATACGTGCGGATGATCGAGGTTTCCGCCGAGTCGGGATGCGAGCGCTCCAGGCGTTTGATCTGCTTCTCGATCTCTTCCTTGGCCTCGCCGGGGATGAGCTTCTCTTCGATCTTCTTGCGATAGTTCTCGACTTCTTCCGCGAGCTCTTCGCCTTCGCCGAGCTCGGACTGAATGGCCTTCAACTGCTGCCGCAGAAAGTACTCCCGCTGCGACTTGTTCATCTCGCCCTGCGCGGCCGAGGAGATCTCCTGCTGCATGGTGAGCAGGTTGATCTCCCGCGTGAGCATGTCGTTGACTTTCTTCAGCCGCTCGACGGGATCGATGGTCTCGAGGATGCCCTGCGCCTCCTCGAGCTTGAGATCGAGATTGGACGCGGCGAGATCGGTCAATCGCGCCGGATCATCGAGGTTGGCCGCGATCACCATCACCTCGGGCGAGATGTTCTTGCCCAGCGCCACTGCGCGGTCGAGGTTCTGCTTCACGGCGCGGATCAATGCTTCGACTTCCAGTCCGCGGTCTTTCGTGACCGGTTCCTCGATGCGCGTGATCTTGGCTTTGAAGAACGGCGCGGTCTGGATGAAGTAGTCGATGCGCGCGCGGGAGAGGCCTTGCACGAGGATGCGGATGCGGCCGTCGGGGAGCTTGAGCATCCGCATGATGATGGCCACGGTGCCGACGCGGTAGAGGTCTTCTTCGCCGGGGTCTTCGTTCTGGAAGTCTTTCTGGGCGGTGAGCATGATCACGCGGTTTTCGGCGAGGGCCTGGTCCACCGCGTTGATCGATTTCTCCCGCGAGACTGACAGCGGGACGATGATGAATGGAAAGATCACCAGGTCCTTGAGCGGCAGAACCGGCAGGACGTCGGGGATCTTGATTGCTTCTTCTTTCGCGGTTTCGTTCGCGTCAGTCATCTCATTCTCCGAAGGGGATGGGCCGCACGCTCTCGTGCAATGGCTGTTCCCGCTTCAACGCAATCGGTGTAACTCCTTGACAAACGCGTCGACGTCTTCGAAGCGGCGATAGACGGACGCAAATCGAACATAAGCAACGGGATCGAGCTCGCGCAGGCGGTTCATGACCATCGTGCCGAGGGCCTGGGAGGAGATCTCGCGCTCGCCGCGGTCGGCCATTTCGGACTCGATGGAGTCGGCCAGGCGCTCCAGTTCGCCCTGCGGCACGGGGCGTTTCCGACAGGCGATCTGCAGGCCGCGCATGAGCTTCTCGCGGTCGTACGCCTCGCGGCGCTCGTCGCGTTTCACGACTTGAAACGTGGGAAGCTCGATTTTCTCGTAGGAGGTGAAGCGCCGGTCACACGCGGCGCATGCACGCCGCCGCCGGATGACATCCCCTTCCCGGCTTTCGCGCGAATCGACGACACGGTCTTCGAGATTCCCGCAGAACGGGCACCGCATAGGCGCCGTATATCACGAGTCCTCTTCGCGCAACTGCTTCAAACTCACCCCTTCCTTCGCGAACAGGAAAAGGCCGATCGTCAGCACGGGGATCGTGCCGATGATGTGGAAGAGCACGGCCACCGCGACGCTCGACTCCACCGTGAACGCGTAGAAGCGCGTGAGCACGAGCTGACAGGCTTTGTGAAAGCCGCCGATGCCGCCAGGCGTGGGGATGGCCATTCCCACGGTCGTCACGCCGGTCACGAAGAAGCTCGCGTCGTACGGAAGCGGCTGGTGCACCGCTTTCGTCGCGAACCAGAACTGCGCGGTGAGGCAGGTCCACGTGAGCAGCGTGCAGGCCAGCACCTTCGCCAGCGCACCGGGATAGCGCGAGATGCGCAGCGTCTCCGCGAACGTGTCGAAGAAGTGCATCCACGAAGGGCGCGCGCGTTGCGGCAGCAGGCGTCCCAATCCCTCGTGCATGCGGCGGATCGTGCCGCGCGCGAAGCGCAGGCCGATCAGGAACGACCACAGCACCGCGAGCATCACCGCCGAGGCGATCGCGCCCGCGCGCACGATGTAGAACCACTTCTTGATCTCCGGGTCGTGCGAGAACTCGTTCCAGCGCAGCGCCGCGAAGATGACGAACATCAGAAGGATGCTGGTCAGGTCCAGCACGCGCTCGGTGAGGATCGTCCCCAGCGCGCCCGAGAATCGATGGTGCGTGCGCCGCGACAACAGCACCGGCCGCGCCAGGTCCGACGCGCGGATGGGCAGCACGATGGACGACATGTAGCCCACCGCGTTCGCGAAAAACGTGGCGTAGAAGGGCGGCGGATCGTCGGGATCGAGGAGTGTGCGCCAGCGCACGGTGCGCGACAGCAGCGCCAGCAGATTCAGGGCGAGGCCGAGCAGCACCCACCACGGGTTCGCACCGGCGATGATCGATCCCACCTCGCGCAGGTTCGCATTTCGCAGGAACAGCCAGAGGAAGAAGACCGTCAGGGCCGCGATGAGCGCAATTTGTAGAATGCGTTTCACACGACGCGCATCATAGATGCTGAAGATCTACACAGCCTCCGTTTTCTACCGGCACGACACGGGTTTCGATCATCCCGAAAACGCATCCCGGCTCGATGCGGCGCTGGAAGGCGTGCGCCGCGCGGGGCTCGACGACAGCGTCGTTCGCGACGCCGCCGCGCATCCCGACACCGAGCGCATCCTCCACAAGACGCACACGCCCGCGTACGAGCGCGAATTCGAGCACGCCGTGCGCGCCGGCTTCCGCTACTTTCACACCGCGGACAATCCGATCTCCAGCGCTACGTTCTCCGCGGCGCGCGCCGCCGTGGCCACGTCGCTCACCGCCATCGACGACATCTGGACGCGCGGCCAAGCGAAACGCGCCTTCGTCGTGGCCCGTCCGCCCGGCCATCACGCCGAGCGCGCCGCGGCCATGGGCTTCTGTTTCTTCAACACCATCGCCTGCGTGGCGGACTGGCTGCGCGAGCAGGCCGGCGTCGAGCGCGTGTTCATCTTCGACTTCGACGTCCATCACGGCAACGGCACGCAGCATCTCTTCGACGAGCGCGACGACGTGTACTACGCCTCGATCCACCGCTATCCGTTCTATCCCGGAACCGGCGCGGCGAACGAGATCGGCCGGAACCAGGGGCGCGGCTTCACGAAAAACATCCCGCTCGCATCGGGCGAAGGCGACGCCGCATTTCTGCGCGCCACCGAAGACGAGATCGTGCGCATCATCGATGACTACTCGCCGCAGGCCATCCTCCTCTCCTCCGGGTTCGACGCCCATCGCCGCGATCCCCTCGGCGGCATGAACGTCACCGAAGGCGCGTACGGCGAACTGACGCGTAGAATCGTCGAATGCGCGGAGCGCCATTGCGACGGCCGCCTCTTCTCCCTGCTCGAAGGCGGGTACGACATGGAGGGACTGGCCGCGAGCGTGGCCGCGCACGTCGGAGCGTTGAACGATGAACGGTGATCCGCTGGCGCCGCCGAAGCGCGGAACGAGTCCGTGGGTGTGGGTGGGATGCGGATGCGGCGCGGTCATCGTCGCCGGCATCGCCTTCGTGGCCTTCATCGTCTTCGTCGTGTTCGCGGCGATGCGCTCCGCCGATCCGTACAAGGACGGCCTCGAGCGCGCCCGCGGCGACGCGCGCGTGCAACAGGCGCTGGGCACACCCATCGAGCCGGGATGGTTCCTCTCCGGCAACATCAAGACCGAGAACAACAGCGGCGACTGCGACATCGTGATTCCGCTGCACGGCCCGAAGCAGAAAGGCTCCGTGCGCGTCGTAGGCACGAAGGACGGCGGACACTGGACCTACACGAAGATGCTGGTCACGCCGGCGAGCGGACCTCCGATCGACCTGCTCGGCGGATACGAGCGATGAACGATGAGAGATGAGCGATGAGCACCGAGCCGCCCAGGCTCATCGCTCATCGTTCATCGTTCATCGTTCGTATCCGAAGGATCTCCGAGTACAACTGCTCCAGGGTATTGATCCGCAGCTCTTTCGAGAAGCCCTGCACGACGTGCGCGCGTGCGTTGCGCCCCACAGCTTCCGCGCGCTCGCGATTTCCGATGATCATCAGGAGCGCGCCGGTGAGTGCGGCGCGGTTCTTCATCGGGATCAGCCAGCCCACGTCGGGGGACGACACCAGCTCCGCGTTGCCGCCCGCATCCGTGGCGATGACCGGCTTCTCCATGGCCATGGCCTCGCGAATGGTGCCGGTGATGCCCGTGCCCGCCCAAGACGCATCGACGACGACGTCGCACGATGCGAACACGTTCGGCATGTCGGTGCGGTACTCGATGGCGCTCACGTGATCCGCGATCCCCACTTCGTTCGCGTACGCCATCACTTCGTTCTTCTCCGCCTCGCCGCGACAGCCGATCAGGAGCAGATGCACGTTCGGATGCGACGGCAGCACGTCGGAAACGGAATCGATGAGCTCCTTCCAGCCCTTCCAGTCGCGCACGCCGACCTGCGCAACGACGAAGCGGTCGCCGGGCACGTTCTTCTCGCGGCGGAACGCGCGCGCGTCCCACTTCGCGGGATCGAACACGTTCACGTCCGTGCCCGCGTAGACGACCTGCACTTTCTCCGGCGGGAGCTTCCCGCTGTCGACGATCACGTCCTTGATCTGCTGGCAGACCGTGACTACGCGGTCGACGCGGTGCGTGCGGTACTTGCCGCGGTTCCAGAGATCGAGCGGAAACGAGACGCCGCGGTTGACGACGAACGCGCCCGCGGGATGCCGCCACGTGGCCGCGAGCATCAGCGCGTGCGAGACGCCCTTGTGCACGTGGATGACGTCGGGCTTCTCGGCCGCGACGAGATGGCGGAGACGGCGGATGGTGCCGAGGTCGAACTGGTTGCGGAAGGGAAATCCGAGGAAGGAGACGTGGTGCTCGCGCGCACGGCGCTCGAGAGTGGCGTCGGGACGGCTGAGGATGGACACGTCATGGCCGCGCTCGCGCAGGCCGGCGGCGGCCTGGAACATCTGGTGCACGGAGCCGGTGTTGAACTGATTGAACTCGAGGACCTGGAAGATCTTCATCAGCGTCTGCGCGATTGCGGCGCTGGCGCACTGTAACACCACGGATCGAACCCGCCGCGGGTACCTCCGCGCGAACGCAGCGCACCTCGGCGCGCCGCCGCGTCCGGTCATCGTCATCGCCGGTTTCGGCGTGACGCGCCTCGTCGATCCCGTCACCGGGCGCCACGTCTGGGGCACGCCGCGCGCGGTGTGGCAGCGCACGTTTCCGGACGATCTCGATCTCGATGCGAACGATCGACTGATTCCCGTGGGCTGGGTCGGCTCGCGCGGGCCGATCAACACGGGCTGGCAGCTCTCGATCGGCCTGCGCAAGTTCGGCGGCTACACGGAAGGCCGCGATCTGCATCCTTTCTATTACGACTGGCGCCGCTCCGCGCGCGACAACGCCCGCCTGCTCGATGCGCTCATCGAGCGCGTGCGCGGCAACGGCAGCGTGGATCTGGTCACGCACTCGGCCGGCGCGATGGTCGCGCTGGCTTCTCAAAGCGAGCACGTCGAGAACATCGTCATGGTCGCGCCGGTGCGGCGCGGATCGCTGGAGGCCTTTCGCGTCTTCATGCGTCCCGAGCGATTCATCCGCCGCACGTTCACGCCCGACGTCGTGGCCACGTGGCCGTTCGTGTTCGAGCTGCTGCCCGAGAACGGACGCGTGTTCGTCGACGAACGAGGCCGCGCGCTCGATCGCGATCTGTGGGATCCGAAAACGTGGCCGGTCGATGTGAGGCAGCAGCTCACCGATGCGCGCGCGTTTCGCGAGTCGTTGAAAACGCCGAAGGCGAAACTGCACGTGATCGCCGGCGACTGCGTGCCGACCGCCATCCGCGTTCTCGCGCGGAGCGACGGCACGTACGCGTTCTATCCGAACGACCTGCGCGAGAACGAACAGCATCTCGCCACGGTGTTGTTCGAGCCCGGCGACGGCACCGTTCCGGTGTCGAGCGCCAAGGCCGGCGGCGAGGCCATGCTCTTCTGCGACGGGCATCAGGGCATCGCCGCCGATCCGTCCGTGCACCGGGCCATCATCCGCGCGCTGCGGGAGTAGCCGGGTGTCATCCTGAAGTCGCGAAGACGACGAAGGACCTTCCAGCACGCCACGGAGCAGGGGAAGGTCCTTCGACCGTCCTCCGCTTCGCTCCGGCGGCTCAGGATGACACGAGCCGAGGTGTCATCCTGAAGTCGCGAAGACGACGAAGGTCCTTCCAGCGCGCCACGGAGCAGGGGAAGGTCCTTCGACCGTCCTCCGCTTCGCTCCGGCGGCTCAGGATGACACGAGCCGAGGTGTGTCATCCTGAGCGGAGCGCAGCGGAGTCGAAGGACC
>DATLBM010000049.1:0-5478 GCA_035526885.1 Thermoanaerobaculia bacterium
CTCGAAGAACTTGCGGATGTTCATCGCGCCGTCGGGATCGATGCGCCAGGACAGCTCGATCCAGAACTCGTTCTCCTCCCACACTTCGCCGGGATTCACTTCGCGTGTGTCGGTGATGGTTTCGCCGAGGCGCTCGCGGGCGGCGCGGAGGACGGGCTGGCGGAAGCCGAGCCATTGCGCGTCGTGCGTCTCGTAGGAGTGGATGTCGTGGCGCTCGGAGCCGATGCCGACGGGCAGGATGTAGTCGGCGAAGTAACTGGACTCGTTCCACGTCGGCGTGAGCGCGACGTGCAGGCCGATCTTCGACTCGTCGGTCAGCGCCTCGATCCAGGAGAAGCCGTCCGGATTCGTCCAGACGGGGTTGTAGACGCGCGAAAAGTAGACGTCCACTTTGCCGCGCCCGTCTTTCAAAAGATGCGGCAGCAGGAACGACAGCTCGTTGCACGCGAGCGGGAACTCCTGCGGCCACGTCAGGTCGTTCCATTGCGGCGGATGCGGCGGCATGTGGATCGGCCGGGGCACGAACTTGTTCCATGCGTTCGGGAACACGCCGCCTTCGCTGGCGATGCTGCCGCTCAACGCGTTCAGGAGGAAGAGGGCGCGCGCGATCTGCCAGCCGCCGAGGTTGCCGGCGGTGGCGCTGCGCCAGGTGTGGGTCGAGAGTCTTGATTTTGCGGAGGCGACGATCTTCGCGATTTCTTCGATCGTCTTCGCGGAGACGCCGGATTCCTGTTCCGCGTATTCGAAGGTGAACGACGCGTATTCGTCCGCGAGCGCTCGCTCGAAGTCCGCGAACGCAGGACGGGCTTCCCGTCCAATGGCGAATGCTGGACGGGCTGAAGCCCGTCCTGCGTTGTTCATCCACTCGCGCCAGTTCCACCACTTCTCCACGAATCCGCGGTCGTAGTGACCGTTCGCGATCATGTAATTCGCGATGGCCAGCAGGATGGCCGCCTCGGATCCCGGATACGGCGCGATCCAGTGATCCGCGTGCGTGGCGGTGTTGGAAAGGCGCACGTCGAATACGATCAGCTTCGCGCCGCGCTCCTTCCCCTCCATGATCCGCTGCGCGTGCGGGTTGAAGTAGTGCCCCGACTCGAGGTGTGCGCTGATGAGCAGGATCACTTCGGCGTTCGCGTGATCGGGACTGGGCCGATCGAAGCCCATCCAGAACTGATAGCCCGCGCGCGCGCTCGAGGAGCAGATGTTGGTGTGCGAGTTGTGCCCGTCCACGCCCCACGCCGCGAGCACGCGCTCGGTGTAGCCATCCTCGCCCGGCCGGCCCACGTGGTACATCACGTCGTTCGGGCGTCCGTCGAGAATGGCTTTGCGGATGCGCGGCGCGATGTCGTCGAGAGCCTCGTCCCACGTCACGCGCTGCCACTGGTTCGCGCCGCGAGCGGCGGCGCGTTTCAGCGGGAAGAGGATGCGATCGGGATCGTTGGCCTGGTTCAGCGTGGCCGGCCCTTTCGCGCAGTTGCGCCCGCGCGAGCCGGGATGCTCGGGATTGCCCTCGTACTTGCGCACTTCCATCGTGTCGCGATCGACGTACGCGAGCAGGCCGCACGCGGACTCGCAGTTGAAGCACGTCGTGGGCACGAGCATGTAGCGGCGCTCCACGCGGCGCGGCCACGCTTTCGAATCGAGCTCGGTCCAGTCATCCCAGCGCTCGCGCGGCGGGAAAGCTCTCAGGGTCATGGTTGCTCCTTACGCAAGCGGCACCGCCTGGCCCGCGCCGACGTGGGCGCGCTCGTACAGCAGCAGTCCGGCAAGCGTGAAGACGGCGGCGGCGATGCCGAGCGGCATCGCGGCGGCGCCGAGGATCTGCAGGATCACTCCGGCGATGAAGTACGCGCTGAACGAGCCGCGCGTCATTTCCCGCGACGCCAGCCGCGCGTGCGCCGTCGGATGCGGCGTCAGCACCTCGGCACCAATCAACAGCAGGTGCGTTGCCGTGGCGATGCTCATGATCGCGCCGGCGAAGGGCATCCGCGCGATGAACAGCGCCGCCGCGCCGGCGGCAACCGTCGCCACGAGATGCTGCGGCGGCAGCAGCGGGCTTTGCCACAGATCGCGCGCCTTGGCCTGCGCGAAGAGCCACGCGGTGTACGTGCCGGAGGCGATGGCCAGCAGCGCCCCGATGATGGCGATCGCGCGCGGCGGTGCGCCGGGCCAGATCAGGTGAACGCCCAGCAGCGCGGCGAAGGCGGCCAGGATCATCCCGCCGCGCACGAGCCAGCTCCGCCACTGCGGCCGGATGAGAATCAGGTAGAAACGCTGCGGATGTTCGAGCTCGCCGATGAGCAGCGCGAACGTGAGCGCCAGGAACACCGCCGAAATCAACGGCGCGGTCCACTTCCACATCGTGCTGTTCGCGTCGAGCACGCCGAGGAGCACGAGTGATGCGGCTACGAGATACGAGCCCGCGGCGATGGCTTTCGTCCAGACGTAGCTGGTGATGGCGATGCCCCACGGCGCACGATGCGGCACGTCGTACGCGAGCATCGCGGAGGCCATGTTGTTGGCGTAGTCGGGGTTGCCGCTCTGCACCTGGTGCTCGACCTGCGGCTGCTCGCTCCACATGAAGATGCCGCCGTCGGGACGCTTCGCCCCGAGCGGATCGAGCGTGGCCTGATGCGCGCCTTTGTAGAAGAGCTTGGGCAGCGTTTCTTTCTCGGGTCGGCGCACGTTCACGACGTCGCGGTTGATGTACTGGGAAACGATGGAGCTGGGGTCGAGCAGATTCCCGACCTGGATGGCCTGCGTCGGACAGACCACAACGCACGCGGGCTCGAGATCGACCTCGAGGCGATGCGCACAGAAATTACATTTCTCCGCGCTGTGATCCTCAGGATTGATGAAGATGGCGTCGTACGGACAGGCGGCGATGCAGGCGCGGCAGCCGATGCAGATGTCCTTGTCGAAATCGACGATGCCGTCCTTGCGGCGATACATCGCGGAGGTCGGGCAGGCTTCGACGCAGGGCGGATGCTCGCACTGGTTGCACCGCGTGACCTGAAAGGCACGCCGGGCGGCGGGGAACTGCCCGACGTCGACGTACTTGACGTAGGTGCGGTTCACGCCGACGGGAACGGCGTTTTCGGATTTGCAGGCGGTGCTGCAGGCATGGCAGCCGATGCACAGGGTCTGGTCGATGACCTTGCCCCACTTGACGGGGTTTTCTTGCACGGCGACACGATACCGCGTCGTTGAGCGTTGAGCGATGAGCGATGAGCGATGAGCGATGAGTGATGAGTGATGAGTGATGAGTGATGAGTGATGAGTGATGAGTGATGAGTGATGAGCGATGAGTGATGAGTGATGAGTGATGAGTGATGAGTGATGAGTGAGGAGCGAGGAGCGATGAACTTCGAAGTGTGACGCGCGCGCGGCCATCTCCGTATCAGCATCCAACATGAAACGGTTCCCCCTTCTCCTCGTTCTCCTCGTCTCCCTCCCCCTCTCCGCGCAGCAGCAGCGTCCCGACAACGAAGTCTCGGTCTCTTACGGGCAGATGGAGGTCGAAGACGCGCTCGATTACAACGACGCCATGGGCGCCAGCTACAACCGTTACTGGACGCGCGTCATCTCCACGCGCGTCGGCGTCATGGCCGGACGCGGCGATCTGCCGGACGACAACGGCGACGCGTCGTCGACCATCATTCACGCCACGCTGGAGGCTCACCCGTTCCGCGGACGTCTGTTCTCGCCGCACGCCGGCGCCGGCGCCGCCTATGCCCGTCACAAGCAGAACTACATCGGCTCGAACGAAGTGGACTCGAGAGTCACTCTGGCGCTGCTGGGCGGCATCGACGTCAACTTCACGCCGCGCTTCGGCGTCGGCGCGGACATGCTCTATTCGCACTTCGGCGAGGAGAGCGACGGCGGCCGCTTCCCGGAAGATCTCACTTCCATCAGCGTGTTCGGCTCTGCCCGTTTTCGCTGGTGATGTGAGACGATCCGCCGCCACATGCCTTTTACGAAATTCGAACTGCATCCTGACTTACTGCGCGGCATCAAAGAGCTGGGCTTCACGCGTCCCACGCCGATCCAGAACGACGCCATCCCTCCGGCCATGGCCGGCAAGGACATCCTGGCCGCCGCGGCCACGGGCAGCGGCAAGACCGCCGCGTTCCTGCTTCCCATCATGCACCGGCTGATCGGCAAGAAGCGCGGCACCACGCGCGCGCTGATCCTCACGCCCACGCGCGAGCTCGCGGCGCAGATCGACGAGCATCTGCGCGACCTGGCCGTGCACACGCCCATCTCCGGCGCCGCCATCTTCGGCGGCGTGGGGATGGGTCCGCAGGAGCACGCATTCCGCACCGGCGTGGACGTGCTCGTGGCCACCCCCGGACGCCTGCTCGATCACTTCCAGTATCCGTATGCGAAGCTGGCCGGACTGGAGATTCTCGTGCTCGACGAAGCGGATCGCATGCTGGACATGGGCTTTCTGCCCGACATCCGCCGCGTGCTGCGGCATCTCCCGACGAAGCGCCAAACGCTTTTCTTCTCGGCCACGCTGCCGCCCCCGATCGTGCAGCTCTCGACCGAGATGCTGCGCAATCCCGCCACCATCTCCATCGAGCGCAAGGCCGCGCCGGCGGTGGGCATCACGCAGTCGGTGTTCCCCGTCCCGCAGGAGCTCAAGCTCAATCTGCTGGAGACGCTGGTCGCGCGCGGCGAGATTCAGAACGCCATCGTCTTCACGCGCACCAAGCACCGCGCCAACCGCGTCTTCGAGCAGCTGGAGAAGCGGCGCGTGAGCACGGCGCGCATTCACGGCAATCGATCGCAGTTGCAGCGCACCGAGGCGCTGGCGGGATTCAAGGCCGGGAAGTACCGCATTCTCGTGGCCACCGACATCGCCGCGCGCGGCATCGACGTGGAGGCGCTCTCGCACGTGGTGAACTTCGACGTGCCGAACCTGCCCGAGGATTACATCCATCGCGTGGGACGAACGGCGCGGGCGGAGCTGACCGGCGACGCCATCACCTTCGTCGCGCCCGATGAAGAAAACGATCTGCGCGCGATCGAGCGCGCCATCGGCAAGCGCCTGCCGCGCGTGACCGTGCCCGACTTCGATTACTCGCAGCGCCCCGCGGAGAAGCTGGAGATTCCGATCCACGAGCGCATCGCCGCGATCCGCGCCCGCAAGTCGGAGGAACGAGCGCGAGCGAAGGCGAAGGCGGAGCGGAAGGCCGGCGCCGCGCCCGCGCCCGCGAGGCCGCAGAGCCGCGGAGCGGCGCCGCGGCCGTCAGCGCAGCGGCCTTCGGCAGGATCGCGGCCTTCGGCAGGATCGCGGCCATCGGCAGGATCGCGGCCTGGCGCGGCATCGACGCCGTCGGCGAGTGCACCGAGCCGCCGACGACGACGCAGACCCTGACCTGTCAATCGGTTGTGTGTCATCCCGAGCGAAGTCGGGGGACCTTCCAGCGCGCCACGCGGCGGGGAAGGTCCTTCGACCGTCCTCCGCTT
>DATLBM010000050.1:0-2085 GCA_035526885.1 Thermoanaerobaculia bacterium
GAAGAAGTGGGACGCACGGAGAGCCTGACGTTCCGGCTCGAAGAGATCCTGCACATCGAAGGCGACAACGGACCCGACGTCGCGTTTCTGCGCGTCACGCAGATCGCCGGGCAGGCGCTGGCGACGCCGATCAAACTCGCAGCTTCGACGGAAGAAAACGAGATGGTGGCGGTGATCGGATATCCGGCGCGCGACAGCCGCATCCCCGACCAGCCGCTCATGGACGCGATCTTCGGCGACGTGTACGACAAGAAGCGGCTCGCGCCGGGACTGGTCACGCGCATCGACACAGCTGCCGTGCGCCACGACTGTTCCACCCTCGGCGGCAACTCCGGCTCCGTCGTGCTCTCGCTGCATTCCGGCGAAGCGGTCGGCCTCCACTTCGCCGGCCGCTTTCTCGAGGCGAATTTCGCGGTGCCGAGCTCCGTCGTCGCGCAGCGCCTCGAGCAGGTGTCGAATCGCTCCTCGCGTCCGCGGCCGACGGGGCGTCCGATCATCGGGCCGCCGGAAGGTGCGGTCGCACAGACGCCCGCGGGCGGCGGCACGCGCGTCACGTACGTCTTTCCGATCCGCGTCACGATCGACGTCGGCCAGCCTTACGCCGACGCGCCGGGAACGCCCACGACCGACGCCGGCGAATCCGACGAAGTGTTCACCGAAGCGCGTCCGGCCGACTATCGCGACCGCGAAGGCTACGCCGAAGACTTCCTCGGCGACGACGCGCCGGCGCCGCTACCGAAGGTCACAAAGAAAGCGAGCGACGTCCTCACGTTCACGTTTGAAGGCGAGACGGAACGCATCCTGCGCTATGAGCACTTCTCCGTGCTCATGAGCAAGAGCCGGCGGATGTGCCGCTTCAGCGCGGTGAACATCGACGGCAAGACTTCGAAGTCGTCGCCGCGCGGGGGGTGGCGGACCGACCCGCGCATCCCGTCGACGGCGCAGATCCGCAACGAGTGTTATGGCGACCCGCCGAAATTCTCGCGCGGCCACATGACGCGCCGCGAAGATCCGGTGTGGGGCAGCGCCGCTTCCAGGGCGAAGGGCAACGCCGACTCGATGCACGTCACCAACACCGTCCCGCAGATGCAGCCGTTCAACGCCGGCATCTGGCTCCAGCTCGAGGAGTACGCACTGCAGAACGCCCGAAAGGATGACATGAAAATCTCCGTCTTCACCGGTCCGTTTTTGTCCGCCGACGATCCGGTGATGTTCGGCATCAAGATTCCGGTGGAGTTCTGGAAAGTGATCGCATTCATCCACGATGAAACCGGCGAGCTGTGCGCCACCGGCTACACGATGTCGCAGGAGGACTTCCTCAGCGAAAACGAATTCGTGTTCGGCAAGCACAAGACCGCTCAGACGTCGATCGCGACGATCGAGGAGCGCGCCGGTTTGTCATTCGGACCGCTCGCGGCGCTCGATCCATTCGAGGACGAGGAGAGCATCAGCGCGGAGCTCACGGATGTTTCGCAGATCCGGTTCGTGAAACGGGGTGGACACGCTTGACCACCATCAATCAGACGCTGAAGAACCGTGTGGTCGATGCGCTCCTTCGTTTGCCAGGCATCGAAGACCGCTCAACGAGGACGGCGCTGCTGAGCGGAATCGGCGTGGCGCTCGGCCGCGTCGACAACCAATACCTCGATCTGACTCGCATCATCGACCAACTGGATCCGTTGGGACGTCTCGACAACGGCGAGCGGCCGATCGTCATCGTCGCTCGCAATGCGGCACGAATGGTTCCAGGCACCGACCTCGGGCGGCTCTTGGAGAGTCTGGCCCATGACGTCGAAGAAGCGTACGGGGCAGAGCCTCTCCTCGCGGACGTTCCGGCGGTGCCGGAAGCACTCATCTTCGGCGGCACGGGCGAGTGGGTGACTTCCACGTTTCTGGAGCAGGCGCGCCTCGTCGGAAGGCGGGTCGCGCGAATTCTCGTGCCTCGCATCGTGCGCGGCGAGGTCGAGCACCCGGTCGGTGCGCTCGGCACCGGCTGGCTCATTGGCCCGCGGCTGCTGCTGACGAACCATCACGTGGTCAACGCGAGAGAGAACGAGCCCGCCGCGACGTTCGCGGACTTCGCAG
>DATLBM010000051.1:0-16052 GCA_035526885.1 Thermoanaerobaculia bacterium
TGGAGCGACGGCACCTTCGTCGATTTCGAACAAGGCATCAACGCCGCCATCCGCGTGATCCGTCACGTGCTGAACGATCACGCCGCGGCGCCGCAGTTCGTGCAGACCATCCCCCGCCGCGGCTACCGCTTCGTGGCGGTCGTCGAGCACGTGACCGAGCCGGTGGTCGTGCGCGCGTTTCCGCGACGGGAGGAGACGTTGATCGAAAAGTTCGTGGCGTGGCTACGGCGGTGAGATGCCGCGGAGCCAGCGCGTCAGGTCTTCGAAATCGCGCAGCGTGAGCGTCGCCGCCACCGGCTTCTGAAACTCTTTCGCGTCCCTGGTGAAGTACGACGTCGTGGCCACGATGCCCATCGTCGCGCGGCGCTGCATGGTCACGCCGTACATCTCGCGCACGATCTCGACGCTGACGGGATTCGCGGTCTGCTTGCACTGCACGAGCATGAGCAGGTCGCCGAAATGCGCGTGCTTGGCCGCGATGACGTCGATGCCGCCATCCTTCGTCCCGCGCTGCAGCTCGGCGATGAAGCCGGACCTGGCCAGCAGCTCCGCCACGATCTCTTCGAATTTGCGCCATCCCACCTCGCGCAGAGCCTCCGGATGGCGCGCGAGGAAGCGCAGCAGCTCGTCGTTGACCGGGATCAGTTCCGAGGCCAGGGCGGAGAGGTCGGTGATCGCGCTGGCGTAGAGGAGGCGTCGCGCGCCGGGGAGCATCGCCTCCAGCGCGACCTGCAGCTCCTCGTACATGAACGGTTTCTGCAGATAGAGCGGCACGGTCACGAGACCGGGCAGCGGACTCGCGCTCATGAACAGACGCGGAATGCCCGGCGCATGCGCCGCGAAGACGTCGTCGTACGGCGTGAGCACAATCCCGCCCATCGCCTTGAATCGCGGATAGCCCCGCGGGATGTCCTCCACCACCACGGCAATCTGGGGATGCTCGCGCAACGCGCCGATCACTTCCTCGCGCGTGCGCGCGATGAGCGGCCGTCCACCCTCCCACTCGTGCAGAGCGCGAAGCCCTTCGAGGATGGCCGGATCCTCGTCGATGAACAACAGCGTGCGCGGGCCGTCAGGCATCGATCAGCTCCTCGAGGAACCCGACCTGTCCTTTGACGATCTTCTCCCGCGCCTCCTCGATCGTGAACCACGCGCCGCGGTCCACCTCAGGGAACGATGCGCGGCGTCCCGACTTCGGCGGCCACTCCATCTCGAACGAGTTGCTGCGCAGTTGCGACGGGTCGCAGTCACCTTCCACCGCGAAGGCGACGATCACTTTGCCGCTGGGCTGCCGCAGCGGCTCGAGCGCGCGAAACGATCCGTCGACCGCGAACCCCGTCTCTTCTTCGAGCTCCCGTCGCGCTGCGGCGAGAGGATCTTCGCCGTCGTCGATCTCGCCTTTCGGGATCGACCACGCGCCGAGGTCTTTCTTTGCCCAGAACGGACCTCCGGGGTGCACGAGGAACACTTCCAGCGTCTCGCGTTTGCGCCACAGCAGGATGCCCGCGCTGATCTTCTTCGGCATCGAAGCATTATCGGTGGGCGCCGGCGCGGCGTTCGCGAGATCGCCGCGCCGGCGGATATCGAACGCTATTGCGGAGGCATCACGCGCGTGACCTGCGTGGACACCGCGCGCCACTTGCCGTCGCGCTTCACGAAGACGTCCGTGAAGACGTAGTCGCCGCTGATGTCCATGCCCTTGTACGTGCCCTTGTCCTTCGAGCTGCCGTTGACGATGGCCGTGTCGCCGTACACGTTCACTTTGATGTCGCCGGGCGTGGAGGACTCGAACTTCAGTGCGCCGCTGCGGAGATCGTCGAGCGCCTGCGCGCGGCTGGTGCGCTGGCCGGCCGGATCGATCATCGTCCAGTCGTCCGCGACGATGTTCTCGATCTTGGCGACGTTGCCCGCCAGCATCGCCTCGCCCCACTCGCGCTCCATGTCCATCACCGCGGTGGCGACCGGATCCTGCGCTTCCTTGAGCTCGACGACGAGTCCGCGCAGCTCCGTCTTGCCTTGATTGACGGCGCTGTGCGTCTCGGCGTCGCTCCACACCGCCATGCCCGGCTTGAAGTCGACGTCCACCGGGGCCTTGCCCGCGGGCATGATGTGCAGCTTGCCCGAGGACATGACGTAGACCAGGTGCTGCGGATGCGAATGCATGGCGACACTCGCTCCGGGCTTGAACGTCACTTCACAGACGCGCACCTTCTCATTCTCGAAGATGCATTTGTAGACATCGGGACCGACCTTCGCCGCATCCTGGGCGACCAGAGGCATGGCAACGAGACACACGACGACCAACAGCTTGCGCATACATGCTCCTTTCAGGGTTTCGAGCAATCTACGTCCGGGAAGGAAAAGTGGATGCGTCCTTCCACACAAGTGGCATTCGCGCCTTCCCGGACCTATCGTTCTTCATGCACACACGCACGCGTTTCGCCGCCGCCGCACTGTTCACGCTCTGCGCAACACTGCTTTTCGCCGAGTCGGCGGGCGCGCCGCTCAAAGGCGTCGACGTGAAGCTGGGGCGCAATCCCGGCAACGCCGCGCGCACGATGACCACGGACGAAAACGGAGCGCTCAACCTCGGCACGCTGCCGCGCGGCTCGTACTTTCTGATCTTCGCCGCGACGCCGAAGCCGTCCGATCCCGTGGTGGTCGAGGTGACGATCAGCAGCGCGACCGGCAAGCCGGTCACGTATCGCTACAACCGCAAGTCCGGCGCGGTGTTGCAGCGCAACGGCGTCGCGGTGACCAACGCCGCTGGACGCAAATCGTCCGAGCCGGAGAAGATGATCTTCGAAGCCGACGGCGAGCACGCCATGAGCGTGCAGATCGTGAAGTCGAAGTCCAACATCTCGAACAACTGAGCGGCGGACCGAATTGAGAATTGAGAATTGAGAAGCCGGAGGCCGGCAATTCTCAATTCCGCCGAAGTCCGTGCTCGCGCGCGAACACCACCGCCTGCGCGCGCGTCCACACACCCAGCTTGTCGTAGACGCTGGAGACGTGATTGCGCACCGTCTTCTCGCTGATCGAGAGACGGTCGCCGATCTGGCGGTTGTCGAGACCGTCGCTGAGCAGCGTCAGCACCTCGCGCTCGCGCGGTGAGAGCGCCGCGAATACGTCAGGTACCGGCGCGCTTCCGGTGAACTCCAGCACCGCTTCCTGAAAGCGCGTCCAGGCCGGCTCGTGCTCGAGCAGGACGTGGTTCTGCGATTCCAGCTCGACGAACTGCGCGCCGGGAATCATCGACGCCATCAAACGTCCTTCCGCCGGCGGGATCACGTTGTCCTGGGCGGCGTGAATGACCAGCGTCGGCACGCGGACCTGGTCGAGGAGGGCAACGATGTCCACTTCGCCGCGCAGCTGCAGCAGATCCGCGGCCATCGACGGTGCGACCGTCCTGCGACAGAGCTCGTTGAACCACGCCACCTGTTCGGGCGTCCCCGCCGGGATGAAGCGCGAGGTGAAGAGCTGGCGGAACGACGGATTGTCTTTGCCCCATCCGACGCGAATCGCTTCGACGATGGCGCGGTATTCACGCTCCACCCCGGGATTGCCGCGGCGCAGGTAACCGCGCGCGTAGCCGCCGTACAGGATCATGTGCGAGACGCGCTCGGGATGGCGCACGGCGTAGTGGATGCACGCGTGCGAGCCTTGCGAGATGCCGAGGAGAATGAACGGCCGGGTGGGATCGGTGGCGCCGTCGCAGATCTCCTCGAGATCGCTCACCCACCGCTCGACGGATACCACGCCCGGCTCGCGATCGCTCAACCCGCAGCCCCGCTCGTCGTAGCGGACGAAGCGGAAGTGATCGCTGAAGAAGCGGATCCAGTGACGCCAGACCGGACTCTCCCACTCGAACTCGAGATGGCTCATCCAGTTCGACGCCTTGACGAGCGTGGGCCCCGCGCCCGCCTCGGCCCAGGCGAGTTGCACGCCGTCTCCGGCGCGCAGAAGGCGGATGCGCTGGCGTGCCTGGGACATGCGTCCTGTCCGAACGCATCGATTCTAGTCCGACCGGGACATCCGCCCCATACCGCGGCGCGCGCGGCGGCCCGATCTTCGAGGAATGCTCAAACGAACGGCGTTCTTCGTCTACGGCCTTCTCTGCTACGCGGTCTTCTTCGCCACGTTTCTCTACGCCATCGGCTTCATCGGCGGATTCGTCGTGCCGACGACGCTCGACGGACCGCGCACGGGCTCACTCGCGGCCGCGATCGCCATCGACGTGGCCCTGCTCGGACTCTTCGCCGTGCAGCACAGCGTGATGGCGCGGAAATGGTTCAAGGAGCGCTGGACGCGCATCGTTGCGCCGGAGTTGGAGCGCTCGACGTACGTCGTCTTCTCCAGCGTCGCCCTCATCGCCCTCTTCGCATTCTGGCGTCCCCTCGGCGGCAGCATCTGGTCCGTGCACGATCCCGCCGGCCGCCTCGTGCTGCAGGGGCTCTTCGCCTTCGGCTTCGGACTGGTGCTCGTGTCGACGTTCCTCATCAACCACTTCGATCTGTTCGGACTGCGCCAGGTGTGGCTGTATCTGCGCGGCAAGCCGTACACACAACTGAAGTTTGGAACGCCCGGTCCGTACCGGCTGGTGCGTCATCCGCTGTACGTGGGCTGGTTCTTCGCGTTCTGGGCCACGCCTTCGATGACGTTCGCGCATCTGCTGTTCGCCGTGGCCACGACTGCGTACATCCTGATCGCGATTCAGTTCGAAGAGCGCGACCTCGTGCGCGAGCACGGCCAGTCGTACGAGGAGTACCGCCGCCGCGTGCCGATGCTCGTGCCGTTCACGCGAGCGGCCGCGAACTCACACGCCGCGCCGCCGTTAATTGAGAATTGAGAATTGCGAATGGAGAATTGGGAGTTGCGCGCGACCTCGTGCGCGAGCACGGCGGCGAATACGAGGATTACCGCCGCCGCGTGCCGATCGGTAGCACCGGAGAATTGAGAATTGAGAAATTGAGAGTTGCGGAACATTCTCAATTCTCAATTCTTCAATTCTCAATTACGCTTGCTCCATCGTGCTTCGCAAACTGTGGGTCCTCGTGTGTCTGCTCGCCATCGCCGCGTCCGCCACGGAAGCGCCGTGCCGCGGCAAGGGTGAGTTTCCGCTGCCGCTGCCCAGCACCATCGCGCCCGAGGGGCTGGCGAAGTACGAGAACGACGTTTTGGAGTGGCTGCAACGCCGCGCGTACGTCACCGAGCTCGCGTGGTGCGGCGACAAAGGCATCCGCGACACCGGTCCGTGGATCAACGACGTTTACTACGGCACGCACAAGGCCGCGCGCGTCTACTACTCGCCCGCGGTCATGCAGTGGCTCGAGGGCGGACGCGAAGGCGGGATCCCCGACGGCGCGATGATCATCAAGGAAGGCATCGGCGCGCCCGCCGCGCGCTGGGAAAACGCCGCCCCGCCGAAGGTCACCGACTGGACCATCATGATCAAGGACGCCAAAGGCTCCAGGGACGGATGGTGGTGGGCCGAGCTCTGGGTGGGCATGCCCTTCGACAACCACGAATGGCCGTTCCAGTATCCGAACGCGGGCTTCGGCATCTACTGCGTGCGCTGCCACGCCTCGGCCGAAAAAGAATCGACCTTCTCCGCGCTGAACAACGTCGCCGGCTTCCCCGGCGATCCGCTCACGTTCCGCGTCGATGACTCGTGGCGCGACGAGAAAACCTCCAGCGCGCATCACGCGACGACGCCGCAGGCCGCGCCGCCCACGCCCATCGTCGCGCCCAACCCCGCGTTCCTGCAGACGTTCCGCTCCCTCGGACCCGTCGATCCCAATCGCGTCCAGCGCCTGCCCAACGAGTCGTGGGACCACGTGCCCGGCAACGGGCAGATGTTCATGACCTCCAATCAATGCCAGTCCTGCCACAGCGCGGCCATCAGTCCGTTCGGTCCGTCGATGTGGCTCACGAACAAGGACGGCAAAGGCATCAACGTCTCGCCGTACACCGAGTGGCGCTGGTCGCCGATGGGCCTGGCCGGCCGCGATCCGATCTTCTTCGCGCAGCTCGACAGCGAGCTGTCGTACCTCGACACGATCCCCGACGAAGCCACGCGCGTGAGCCTGAAGCACGACGTGATCAACACCTGCTTCCGCTGCCACGGCGTGATGGGCAAGCGCCAGCACGATCTCGATCATCCCGGCCAGAACTTCGACCTGTCGTACATCTTCCGCACCGGCAGCGAGCCCGGCGCGAAGTACGGCGCGCTCTCCCGCGACGGCATCAGCTGCGGCTCGTGCCATCACATCCGCCGCGACGAGATTCCGCCGTCGTGGAAAAAATCGCCGCTGGAGTTCTTCCTCACCAACACCACCACCGGCCGCTTCCAGACCGGTCCCGCGAACGAGGTCTTCGGACCGTTCAAGGACGACGAGATCGTCACGCTGCCGATGGACAACGCCATCGGCGCGAAGCCGATGCACAACGAGTACATCCAGAACGCGCGCATGTGCGGCAGCTGCCACACCATCGATCTGCCGGTCGTCGACAGGAACCAGCCCATCCAGCCGATCAACGACAAGACGCCGCACTCGATCGAGCAGGCCACGTATCTCGAATGGCTGAACAGCGCGTACCAGAACGAGTTCGGCAAGCCCGGCCCCGGCGCGCAGACCTGCCAGGACTGCCACATGCCCCGCAAACTGGTGAACGAGCGTCTGGCGGTGAACGTCGATCCGCTGCAGACGCGCATCGCCATCATCGAGGACGACTCGTTCCCCGCGGCCGAGCATCGCCTGCCCACGGATGACATCCGCGTGCGCTTCCGCACCACGGGATTCGCGCGGCACGAGCTGCTGGGCATGAACGCGTTCCTCATCGAGATGTTCCGCCAGTTCAACGACGTCCTGGGCGTGCGCAAGAGCGACTACATGACCGGCGCGTCGAACAACCTCGAGCACACGCAGGAAAACCTCTTCGAGCAGGCGCGCAAACGCACGGCCAGGCTCGACGCGTCGATGCGCGTGAGCGGCCGCACGCTCACCGCGGACGTGACGGTCACGAATCTCACGGGCCACCGCCTGCCGAGCGGCGTCGGCTTCCGCCGCGCGTTCCTCGAACTGCTCGTGCTCGATGAGCGCGACGGACGCGCGCGCGTGGTGTGGAGCTCGGGCGCGACGAACAGCGTCGGCGTGATCGTCGACGGCGAAGGACGTCCGCTCCCGACGGAGTTCCTCACCAACAACGCGTATCAAAAGCACCACGAGGTCATCACGTCCGACGACCAGGTGCAGATCTACGAAGAGCTGACCAGGGACACGGACGGCAACTTCACGACGAGCTTCATCCGCCGCGACGACGACGTCAAAGACAACCGCCTGCTCCCCCTCGGCTGGACGAAAGAAGGCCCCGATCCCTCACTCAACGGCCGATATCTCGCCGCCACGTTCCCGCACGGCAACGCGAAGGACGATCCCGATTACAAGAGCGGTAAAGGCCTCGATCGCGTGCAGTACCGCATCGAATTGCCGCCGGACGTCGATCCCCGCAACGTGACGATCCGCGCGTCGCTCTACTACCAGAACATCCCGCCGTACTACCTGCAGCAGCGCTTCACGATCGGCAAAGGCGAGGCCACGCAGCGGCTGTACTACATCGCCTCGAATCTGAATCTGAACGGTTCGCCGATGGAGAACTGGAAGATCCTCATCGGGAGGGCGGAGGCGAAGGCGGCGCAGTAGGCGCGGTCAGTCGACCTTCTTGCGTGTACGCCGCCGGACGCGAGTCGTGGTTGGTCGACAAGCCCTCGCGCTCAGCGCTTTTGATGACGAGACTCCGGCAGGACGCAGGCTCAGCGCTCCCATTTCGATCCTCGCGGCGTTCGCAGAACGCCTACGTCGACTCATTCACCTGACACCCGCCTTCGCAGGCGCCCGCCAGGCAGGCCAGCGTGTCCGCGGCGAAGATGACCGTCGTGGCGTTCAGCACCTTGTAACTCAGCGTCTCCGCCGAATCGCTGACCGTCACGGTGAACCATTGATCGCAGGGAATCGTCGTCGGCACCACCCATGAGCCGCCGCCCGCAACCTGCTGCGTGTAGTTGTTCGTCCCGACCACGACCTGAAACTGGAACGGGGTCGCTTCCCCGTTTTGAACGGTCAGGGGATTGCTGCCAGCCATCGCACTCTCCTCTCTTCGAAGGAGAGCCCGCAGGGCGCGAAATCCCTACCCCGCCGCGGAATCCACGATCCGGCCGTCGAACAGATGAACGGAGCGGTCCGCGTATCGCGTGAAGCGCTGGTCGTGCGTGACCATGCAGATCGTTGCGCCGCCGCGATGGAGCTCGCTCAGCAGATCCATGACCGCCTCGCCGTTCGAGGAGTCGAGGTTGCCCGTCGGCTCGTCGGCCAGCAGGATGAGCGGCTCGCCGACCAGCGCGCGCGCAACGGCCACGCGCTGCTGCTGTCCGCCCGAGAGCTGGTTCGGATAGTGATTGCGGCGGTGATCCATCCCCACGCGCTCGAGCGCGCGGTGAACCCGATCGCTGCGTTCCGACTCGGGCATGGCCCGGTAGGTGAGCGGCAGTTCCACGTTCTCGTACACCGTGAGATCGCCGATGAGGTTGAATGCCTGGAAGATGAAGCCCACGCTGCGATTGCGGATCCGCGAGCGCTCGGCCTCGCTCAGCTCCGCGACCGGATGTCCGTCCAGCGTGTACGAGCCGTGGCTCGGCGCGTCCAGCAGGCCCAGGATCGAGAGCAGGGTCGACTTGCCGCAGCCGGAGGGGCCGTCGATGGACACGAACTCCCCTCGCTCGATCTCCAGCTCGATTCCCGCCAGCGCGTGCGTCTCCACTTCCTCGGTGTAGAAGACCTTGCTCACGTCCCGAAGCTTGATCATTCCTCTCCCCTATCTGACCTGCACATGATCGGACTCGTCCCACGCCGACATGTCCGACGTGATCACGCGATCGCCTTCGCGAAGGCCGTCGATGATCTCGATGGCCATGACCGAGCTGCGCCCGAATCGAACCTGGGTACGCGTGGCATCGTCTCCGTTCAGACGGAACACCACTCCGGACGACTGATCCTGAACGCGCACCGGGCGGCCGACGTAGAGCACGTCGTTCATCCGTTCCAGCTCGATCGTTCCGTCGACGGTGAGATCGGGGCGCGCGCCTCGCGGGAGCGGGCCGTCCAGTCCCACGTCCACCGTGACCGATCCGTTCTGCGCCGCCGGATCGATGCGGATGACGTGACCGCGCACCACGCCGTTGCGCGTGTCGATCTCCGCGATCTGCCCGTGCGCGATGTCGCGCGCCTGCGTCTCGGCGATCCGCAACTGCGCCTTCAGCTGCGACGGCTGAACCACTTTCGCGAGCACGGTTCCGGGGGCGACGCGCTGTCCGACTTCCACGCTCACCTGTTGCAGGACGCCGTCGATACCGGCGCGCACCTGCAGCGCCGCCAGTTGCTGCTCCTGCAGGCGAGACTGCGCGCGCAGCTGCGCCACCTTCGCCTCCTGCGCGGCGACGTCGCTCTGCATCGAGACCCCGACGATGCGCAGGCGCTCCGATTCGAGCTGGTAGCGGTTCTGGAGCTCGTCCGCCGCGTTGCGCGAGAGACGGCGGGTGATCTCCGGAAGCACGCCGCTGGTCGCCATTTCATCGTCGGCAGCGGCGCGAAGACGGGCCTGCTCGAGGTCCGCCTTCAGCTTCGCGGCCACGGCCTTCTGCGTGAGCTGCTCGCCGGTCAGGCGGTTGCGGAGACTGACCAGATCCGCTTCACCGGCCTGGAGAACATACCGAGCATCGAGCGTCCGCTGCACCTGCGCGGGATCCGCGAGCTCGAGGATCACCGTGTCGCGGCGGACCATGGTGCCCGCCTGCGCCGCCACGCGCGCCACGCGCGCCTCGGTCATGGCCGCGATCCAGTTCACGTCCACCGGCACGAGGCTGCCGGTGCCGCGGACCTGGCGCAGCATCGGCCCGCGCCTGACGACGTCGATGACGACCGACGAGCGGTCGACGACCGGCGCGGCCGGCTTGAGCTGGGCCACGCCGGCGGTCACCACGACGACGGCCAGCGCCGCGGCCGCCAGGTAAACGATCCGGCGCCTGCTCCGCTGCTGCTTCCGTTCCGGTCCCCGTACTATGTCCATCGAGTTTGTATCCGTTGACAATATATCCGATCTGGATATATTGAACCACATGTCCAGCTCATTGCCAGCAGCGACTTTTCACATCCTGCTTTCCCTGGCCGAAGAGGAACGGCACGGCTACGCCATCATCAAGGACATCGAGGCCAGCACGAACGACGAGCTGCGCCTCAGTCCGGGAACGCTCTACCGTTCCATCCAGCGCATGCTCGAGGAAGGGCTGATCGTCGAATCGGGCCGCCGTCCCGCGCGCGCTCTGGACGACGAGCGGCGCCGCTATTACCGCATCACGCCGTCCGGCATCGCCGCCGCCAGGGCGGAACTGCGCCGGCTGGCGGAGATGATTCGCATCGGCAGGGAACGAGGTCTCAAGCCGGAGATGCCATGATCGGCTTCTACCGCGCCCTGCTCCGGCTCTACCCATCCGCCTTCCGCGCGGAGTACGGCGCGGAGCTTTGCGAGATCTTCGACGAGCGCGCGCGCGAAACCTCGCCCCCGCGTGCCGTTGCATCCGCCATCGCCGACGTCGTCCCCAACGCGTTGGCGGTCCATTTCGACATCCTCAGGCAGGATCTGCGCTTCATGTGGCGCACGATGCGCCGCGCGCCCGGTTTCGCGCTGACGGCCATCGCCATCGTGGCCCTCGGCATCGGCGCGAACACCGCGGCGTTCTCGCTCGCCGATTTCGTCCTGCTGCGGCCCCTCCCGTTCCCCGATTCCGACCGCCTGCTGCGCATGTGGAACTCGACCGACGGGTCGGGCCCGAATGACGTCTCGCCCGCCGAGTACCGCGACTGGAAAGCGATGGCGAAGTCGTTCCGCGCGCTGGGCGCGTACTCCTTCACTCAGCAGAATCTCGTCGGGCAGGGTGCGCCGATCCGTCTCACCGCCGTGCGCGTGACCCCGGACCTGATGCCGCTCGTCGGCGTTCCGCCGCTCCTCGGCAGCGTCATCACGCCCGCGAACACGCGCGCGGAGGACACGGCCGTGCTCAGCAACGATCTGTGGCGCAATCAGTTCGCGAGCGATCCGAACGTCGTCGGCCGCGTCGTGCGTCTGAGCGGCGCGCCGCACACGGTGATCGGCGTGATGCCGCGAGGATTTCATTTTCCGGAGCGCCACGTCGATCTGTGGACGCCGATGGTCTTCACGCCGCAGAACTACGAGGACCGCACCGACACGTACATTCACGTGCTGGGGCGACTCGCTCCCGGCGTCACATCCGAGACGGCGCGCGCGGAAATGAACGCGATCGCCGCGCGGCTGGAACAGCAATACCCGGATACGAACAAGGATCTGGGGATCATCACGACCCGTCTGCGCGACCAGATCGGAAGAGGGCAACGGCTGCTCGTGCTCGCGCTTTGCGGCGCGGCGCTCTGCATTCTGCTCCTGGCGTGCGCGAACCTGGCCAGTCTCCTTCTGGCGCGCGGCGTCAGCCGCTCGCGCGAGCTTTCGATCCGCACGGCGCTCGGCGCGGGTCGCGATCGCCTCGTGCGGCAGCTTTTCACCGAGAGCATCCTGCTGGCGGTCCTCGGCGGCGCCGTCGGCGTTCTGCTGGCGTGGACCACGCTCCCGTTTCTCGCGCGGCTCGTGCCGCAGACCCTTCCCATCGCGGAGACTCCGTCGATCGACTTCCGCGTGCTGGGATTCGCGGCGGCGCTGATCGGCCTGACCGGCCTCGCCTTCGGCATGGTCCCCGCGTTGCGAAAGCCGGACAGCACGCGACACCGCATGCGCAGCGCGCTGGTCGTGACCGAAGTGACGTGCTCGATCGTGCTGCTCATCACGGCGGGGCTGCTGATGCGCGCGATCTGGCGGATTCAGGCCATCGAACCGGGGTTCCGATACGAGGGAGTGATGACGCTGCGGACGGCGCTGCCGCTGCCGAAATACGGACCGGTGGCCGCGCGCGAACGGTTCTACAAGCAGGTTCTCGACGGGGTCCGCGCGCTGCCCGGAATCGAGAGCGCGGCGTACGTGACCGGGCTGCCGATGGAGAGAACCGGCGGCATCTGGGGCATGGAGATCCCCGGCGTACCGAAATCCGAGGACAACAGCGTGAGCCTGCGGTACGTGACGCCGGGGTACTTCGCCACGCTGAGCATTCCGTTCCGGCGGGGAAGGGACATCGACCAGCGCGACGCGCAGAACCACCGGCCGTACGCGGCGGTGATCAGCGAGTCGGCGGCGAAACGCCACTGGCCGAATCAGGATCCGATCGGGCGCCGCTTCAAGATCGCGATGGAGGAAGTGGAGGTGGTCGGCGTGGTGGGCGACGTGAAGGTCCGCGGGCTCGAGCGCGCGAACGAGCCGCAGGTGTATGTGGCTTCGGGGCAGGTTGCGGACGAATCGATCACCGGCTACATCCCGCAGGATCTCGTGATCCGGACGGATCTGCCGCCCGCGCAGTGGCTGCCGTCCGTGCGGCAGCTCGTGGCCGGAGCGGACGCGGAACAGCCGATCTCGCACATCCGGCCGCTGTCCGAGGTCGTTGCCGGCGACACCGCTCCGCGGCGCGTGCAACTGCGGCTGCTGACGATTCTCGCGATCATCGCGCTGCTCATCGCCGGCGTCGGCATCCACGGCCTGCTCAGCTTCGCTGTGGCGCAACGCACGAAAGAGATCGGAATTCGCCGCGCGCTCGGCGCACAGCCGCGAGGAGTGATGTCGATGATCCTGCGCGAGGGGCTGCGATTGACGATCGCCGGCGCGATCATCGGCGTCGTCGTGGCGGTGCTGGTCGCGCGCTCGATGAACGCGCTTCTCTTCGGCGTGCCCCCCGCGGACCCCGAGACGATTCTGGCCGCGCTCGCGCTGTGCCTCGTGACGGCGGTGATCGGCTGCATCCGTCCCGCGCTGCGCGCGGCGCGCGTGCAACCGAGTACGGCGTTGAGGGAGGGGTGAAGACTTAGGGCCGAGGCCTGTCAGGGCGATCGCGGTCGCTGTCCACTCCGCAGTCACCGGTCATGACCAACTGCCATCCGGATCCAGTCCAGGAGTACCAATAGCAGTACGTGCTGCCGGTGTCGCAATGGGTGTATTTCTCCCGCATGAGGCTTCCACTGTGCTGGCCCCACGAGGAGTCGAATCCTCCGAAGCAGGATTCGAAAACCTGGCCTCCGACCGCGACACCGTTCTCGTACCAGGTCCTGCGCAGTTCCAGGTCCTCGGACAGAGCGAACGACCTTGTCGGAATCAACGACACGGCCAGCAGGAGCACGACGCCGATCACATGAGCCGGGCGAAACCGCTTCATACCGTTCCTCCTCAGAATCTTCGTATTTTACGGAGTGTCGCGCACCCAGAAGCCGGTGTGGAGCGTTTCTTGCCCTTTCTCCCGCCATGAGCGACCCGAAATTCATCGAGGAATCCGGCGCCACGGAAGAACAGAACCAGAAGATCGACGCCATCGTCGGCAACGAAGCCCTCGGGTACGAGGGCTCCGGCCGCCCTGAGCACTCCGGACAGCAGGTCGAGCGCGAACGCGGCGACCTCGGCGACGATCTCGCGGACAACCGGCCGGAACAGACCCGCTAGAGCGGCAGGACGAGCGTTGCCGCGACGAACGTCGCGCACGTCCGCGCGGGCAGCGCCGCCATGAGCAGATCCCATCGCGCGATCGCGCCGCGGCGCAGCCACGCGAATGGGAAGAGAAGCGCCGGCGATCCCGAGGACCGCGCGAACTATAGTCACGCTCATGAAAAGACTTCCGCTGCTCCTCGTGATTCTCCTCGCCGCGACGCAGTGCACCACCACCACACCGGCGCCCGCGCCGAAACCGGCGGCCGGAGTGGCGCGCATGTGGCGTGGAGAGGTGCCGCTGGCGCGGGCAGACGAGTATCAGGCGTACCTCGACGCCGAAGGTCTCACGAAGCTCCGCTCCATTCGCGGCAACCTCGGCGTGCAGATGTTCCGCCGCACGGTCGGAGATCGCGAAGAGTTCGTCGTCATCTCCTACTGGCCCGACGAGAACACCATCCGCGCGTACGCCGGCGACGACGTGCTGCGCGCGCGCCTGATGCCGCGCGATCCCGAGTTCCTCCTCGACCCCGACACGCACGTGCGGCACTACCGGATCGTCGTCGATCGATAGTCTCAGCGTTTGAGGGCAGTCTCGATCCGGGCCCTGAGCCGCGTGGCGCCGGAGCACGCGGGATCGTCCGCGCCGTACTTGCAGGATTTCTCCAGAGCACGGAGGGCGAGCGTGTAGTTGCTCTCTCCTCCCGCCTCGGTCAGGTGCGTCGCGTACATCGTGCAAGCCCACGGATCATCGAGCTCACACGCCTTCGCGAACGTCGATACCGAGCAGCCGTCGAATCGATTCTTCGCCGCCCTGACTCTGCCCGCCGCACGATTCGTGCAACCGGAAACGACTCCGAACCTGCACGCCTGTTGATACAGAACCTCACCGGCGTCGGGAGCTCCGCTCTCCTGCAGCGAGTACGCGAGCCAGTAGCACGCGCCGCCGCCCGCGTTCTCGCACCTCTCCAGGCATCGCTCCCACTTGTCCGCCGACTCGCAGTCTCTGGCTTGCAGAAACGCGAGGTCCTGGTGCGCGGGCATCAAGTCGGCCGGACAACGGTCCATGGCCTTCCGCCATTGCGGATTCTCCAGGACCCGCCGCGCGACGTTGTGAACGTCGTGGCGGCGAGACTCTCCCGCACACGCGGCAAACGCCGCGATCGCGCACAGCACCAGAAACGCGCGCGCTGCGGCCCGCCTTGCGCTCACGACCACGATTCGTCGGCCGTCGGTCCGTAAATCGACGGCAGCGGCTGGTCGTTGAGCCGCAGATACACCGAGAGCTGGCCGCGATGGTGCGCGAGGTGCGCGATCGCGTCGCTGATCATCTCGTACCGCGGCTTTTCGTCGACGACTTTGCCGTGGACCCGCAACTGCCACGGCTTCAGGAGGTCCTCGTCAGCGGCCGCTGCGAGCGCTTTGCGCGCCGAGGCCACGGACTGATCGAACAGCGCCAGCCGCTCCGCCGTCGTCGACGCCGACGGAGCCTTCCCCTCGCCGAGATCGAGGTAGTCGCTGTCGATCATCATCGCGATCCAGCCGAACATCGTCGCCACGAGCGTCGACAGATAGCCGAGCGGCATCGACTTCGGATGCGGCTTCCAGTCGTCTTTGCCGTCCGGAACGCGCTCCAGCAACCGGCGCGTGGCAGTGGTCTCGCGATCCACCTGATCGAGAAGCATGCGGGCGATGTTCATGGTGGTCCTCCGTTGCGGGAGCGTATCGCATCATCGTCCGTCCCAATTGCCTCCCAGCGGGATCTGCCCCGTCGTCTGCAGCTCGAACACGAACACCTGCGTGGCGCCGAGGTCGCGCGTGAGATGCATGGTTCGGTCGGAGGGGCGGAACACTCCGACGTCGTCCGTGCCGTCGCCGTCCCAGTCGCCGGCCAGCGGCAGGTCGCCGGCCACGCCGAAGCCGAAAGACTGCAGCGTCGCGCCGGTGATGTCATCGGCCTGGAAGAACGTGTTCGTGGACGGCCGGTAGAAGCCGACCGTGTGCAGGCCGTCGTTGTTCCAGTCGCCGGCCAGCGGCAGGTCGCCCGGCTGACCCACGGGGACGACGATGTCGAAGTCGGGCGCGCCGTTCTCGATGCGAGTGTTGGTGAGGAAGAAGGCCACGCCGGTGCGGCCGCCTGCGCGGAACAGCCCGAGCGTGTCGAACCCATCGCCATCCCAGTCGCCCGCGATGGGGACGTCGTTCCCTTCGCCGCCGACGACGTGGACGATCGCGCCGGTCGATGCGATGCGGATGAAAAAGTCGCCGGTCGCGCCGTGGAACACGCCGGCGTCGCTCCGACCATCACCGTCGAAGTCGCCCGCGAACGGGCGGTCGCCCTTTTCGCCGAGGGCGACGATCTGATCTTCCGGGCCGGTCGTGTTCGTGTTGCGCAGATGGAACTCGCTGCT
>DATLBM010000052.1:0-3931 GCA_035526885.1 Thermoanaerobaculia bacterium
CTCGGCGACGAGAACGGGCTGCGCACCGACGACGTGGCGCTGGTGGTGGGGCTGCGGTTCTAGCCGCGCCGGTGTCATCCTGAGCGGAGCGCAGCGGAGCCGAAGGACCTTCTTCCGCGCCACGGCATGGGGGAAGGTCCCTCGACCGTCTTCGCGGCTCGGGATGACACGGCGTTTTACGGAAGCGTCACGAACCGCGAGAGGAACGCCCGCGCATTCGGCGTGTCCGTGCGATAGATGACGTTGGTGGCCTTGCAGAACATGTCGCCGGTCACCGTCACGCCGGCGATGACGTTCGTCTCGCCGGAGCCCGCGCCGAGGAAGTTCGGGCCGCCGGAATCGCCGTAGCAGGTGCCGCCGTCGCCGGTGTTGATGTTCTGCGACAGGCGCAGCCAGGCCGGGTTGATCGCGTTCAGCGATCCGGTCGAGTACTCGCGGATGTCGTAGTACGTCAGCGCCGGACCGCCGGGCTGCGGCGGATTCTCCTGCGCGCCGTAGCCCACCGACGTGAACGGAGAGTTGACGGTGAGTGAGCTCAGCGAGTTCGCCGCCGGCAGACGCGCGGGTGTCACACCCTTGACCGGCTGATCGAGCACGACCACCGCGATGTCATGCGGATCGCTCTGCGTCCTGTTGTACAGCGGATCGGCGTAATACGTTCCGCTCAGCAGCTTCGCCCTTCCGTCGAAGTCGGACGCGAACGTGACCATCACGCGCGCCTCGCCCGAGTCGCAATGCGCGGCGGTGAGGAACACCGTCGGCGAGATGAGCGCGCCGGAGCAGTACGGGTAATAGCCGCCGCTCCACGTACCGACGAGCGCGCCGACGTTCGGATGCAGCTTTCCGTCGACCGTCCCGTACGTGATGGCGAAAACCGGTGACGCCAACAGCAGCAAAGCCACGGCAATCGAGAACCGTTTCATGGGGGATCTCCCTCGAGTTGTATTTGAGACGAGGGAGTTTAGCGCAAGGATGGAGCGGGTTCACCGCCTTCCGGTCAGCATGTACGTCAAGACGCGGGCACCGGATTCATCAATGCCCGGTCGCTGCGCACGCGCACGATCGCGCGGAACACGAGATACAACGCCAGCAGAATCAACGCCGCGGACGTGATCCCGTTCACCATCGCCACCGGATCCACCGTCGCGCCGCTGAAGTTCTGCAGCGTCAAGCGCACCAGCGCGTAGAGCGTCGTCACCAGCACGAACAGCATCGGCAGGAGCGTGAAGGCGATGCGTTGCCGCCGCTGATGCAGCCACACGGTGATGGCGAGCAGCGTCAGCGCGGCCAAAAGCTGATTCGACGCGCCGAACAGCGTCCAGAATCGCACCCAGCTTCCCGCCGGCGCGAACGCGACGAAGTACACCGGCAGGGCGATGGTCAGCAGCGTCCCCACCCACGCGCCCAGTCGCGACGGCATGCGAAACAGCTCCTGCACGATGTAGCGTCCCAGCCGCGTCGACACGTCGACCGTGTCGAAGACGAACGTGGAGAAGGCCATCGCCCCGAACGTGATCGCGAAGTTGCGATACTTCTCGCCGATGATGATGGTCAAAAAGCCGCCGATGCCGTTGCCGTAGATCGTGCCCGGCTTGAGGCCCGTGAGCTTGTCCTGCGCGACGATCATCACCGTCACCATCGCAATCAGCGCCACGAACGCCTCGGCCAGCATTCCTCCGTAGCCCACCGCCCGCACGTCCGTCTCCTTGTCGATCTGTTTGGACGTCGTTCCGGAGCAAACGAGCCCGTGGAATCCCGAGCACGCGCCGCAGGCAATGGTCACGAAGAGGAACGGGAACAACATGCCCGTGGCTCTGCCGCTGTTCCACGTCTTGAACGCGGCCTGCTTGATCTCGTAGCCGCCGAAGAACACGCCCACGATGCCCAGCGCCAGCGCGAAATACAGAACGAATCCGCCGAGGTAGCCGCGCGGTTGGAGCAGCGACCAGACGGGGACCATCGACGCCACACAGCAGTACGCGAGGATGAGCAGCGCCCACCATTTCGCATCGAGGATGAAATACGTGGAGACCTTCGTCCCCAGCCACACGACGACGAGCGTGGCCGGCACGAAGATGATCGTGATGAGCCACAGCGGCGGATTCAGATACCGCTGCACGAGGCCCATGATCACGGCCAGCGCGAGATAGAAAATGCTCGCCGCCGCGACCGCGCCGCCGGCGTGGAAGCGCCCGCCCGCAGTCGCAAGCTCCTCGGTGCCGGTGACGAAGCTGGAAGAAGTGATGTCCGCGAAGGCCACGATCACGTACACGAGCGCGAGCCAGATGAAGGCCATCATGGCCATGCCCGCGCGCGGGCCGAGGTGCTCGCGCGTGATGTCGGCGATCGAGCGCGCGCCGTGACGCACGGATGCCGCCAGCGCCAGGAAGTCGTGCACCGCGCCGATCAGCACCACGCCCAATCCGATCCAGAGGAGACACGGCAGCCAGCCGAACTCCTGGACGGCGATGATCGGTCCGGCGATCGGTCCGGCCGCGGCGATCGCGGCGAAGTGTTGTCCAAAGAGATAGAACGGCTTGGTCGGCACGTAGTCGACGCCGTCCTGGCGCTCGTGCGCAGGCGTGGTCGCGGCGGGATCGAGCCCCATCAGCCGCGAGATCCACGACCCGTACAGCCAGTAGGCGAGCGCAATGACTCCGAGGAACAGCACCGCGATCAGCGTCAGTTGCATGACGCGATTATCGCTGAGCCAGCAGGTCCCGATACTCCCCCGCGTTCTTCTCCATGTACTTCGCCACGTACGCGCACTGCGGCACGACTTTCAGATCGTTGTCGCGCGCGTGCTGCAGCGCGTGTTTGGTGAGCGACGCGGCGATGCCGCGGCCCGCCAGCGCATCGGGGACGATGGTGTGCGTGAACACGATGCGGTTCGGCTCTTCGTGCTCGTAGGCCACGTACGCGACATGGCCATCCACGGTCGTTTCGAACTGCGAGGTCTCTTCGTTGTTGCGGATGTCGTAGGTCATCGCGCGCGTGAGGTCTGCAACGCTCACGCCGCCGCTTCGGCCGCCGCGTCCTTCATCGTCGTGGCCAGCAGCGTGTAGGCCGCGGTCCACGCGTCGCGCACATCATCGGAGAACGCTTCGCCGAGGCCTTTGCCGAGCGTCCAGAGGAGCGCGGTGCCGACGGTGTCGTAGTGCTCGTCGCGGACGCCGTAGTCGGCGTGGCGCGCGCCGAGAGCGCGGACGCCGGGCACGAGGCGCTCGAGGTTGCGCAGGTTGCCGACCACCGTCGCGATCATGGTCATGAGCTTCCGGCCCTGCTCCTTCATGTCGCCGCGGAACATCGGACGCAGCGACGGATCGAGCTCGAAGAGGCGGTGATAGAACAGCTCCGCCGCCGTCTCGGCGATGGGCGCAACCTGGACGAAGCTCGACTGCACGAGCTGGATCTGTTTCGGATTCATTGGACGAATCTCCTTCGTTGCGGGCAATGTGGGGCGGGCGGCGGGGCGGGCGCGTGAGGGAAATCACGCGGCACGCTTTCCCCTGAAGATCCCTCGATTCAGTCGTCGAGTCGCCGAGTCGCCGAGTCGTCAAGTCTTCAAGTCGTCGAGACCGTGATTGGCAACCTCTCGACGACTTGACGACTCGAAGACTCGAAGACTCTCCTCCAGCATCGCGCGCGGCTCCGCGAGCGCAACCTCGACGCCAATGTGCCGCAGCGCCTCGCGCAGCGTTGCGCGGACGCGCTGCTCGTCCAGTGCGGGCAGCGGCAGCGCACCATCGCGTTTGCCGAGCTTCGCGCCGCCGGGATTCAGGACCAGCGGCAGATGCGCGTACACCGGCGTGGGATAGCCGAGGGCGCGTTGCAGCGCGATCTGTCGCGGCGTCGAGGCTAGCAAGTCAGCGCCGCGCACCACCTGCGTCACGCCCTGCTCCGCGTCATCGACGACCACCGCCAGCTGATA
>DATLBM010000053.1:0-3386 GCA_035526885.1 Thermoanaerobaculia bacterium
ATGAGAACGATCTCGCTCTTCCTCCTCTTCACGCTCGGCCAGCTCCAGAGCTACGGTCCCTACGCGCGTCCGTGGCAGGGCGGCAATCACTCGGTGACCAGCGCGCGCGGCAGCACATTGCTGGCGTGGAGCGAGAAAGACGCGAGCGGCCACGCCCGCATTCGCGTGGTAATGCTCGATTCCTCGGGCCGGGCCATCTCGCCGATCCGCACGCTGCCCGCGCTCATGCCGAGCCGTGACGCGATCCTGCCCGCGGTAGGCACGGACGGCGATTCGTTCGTCGTCGTGTGGGAGGAAACGCTCGGGCTGCAGCACACGGTGGCGATCGCGCTCGATCACGACGGCGTAGCGGTCGGCGAGCCGCACCATCTGACCAATGACATCCCGAGCGGGACCGTCCCGTACGAAGCGGCGCGCGTGCAGTGGCTGGGCGACTCGTACGGCGTGCGCACGGCGGCGAATGCGTCCGTGCGCGTCGGGACGGACGCGGCGCCGATGACCACGCCTCCCTCGGCGATGCCGAGCGCGCAAATCACGAGAACTCCCCTGGTGGGCTTCGGTTTCTCGTGCTGCACCTATCCGCCGCAGCACTATCTCTACAGCATTACCTGGACGTCCGCGCCACGGAGCGGCTTCGAGTCGATCGGTCAGGACGCCGTTCTGAGTGAGCCGTACATCGCCGCGGCCGGCGAACGGTTCGTCGTGGTCTGGACCACGCGCAATCTCGTGAACTACCGATTCACCGACGAGCCGGCGCGGCATGTCGTGGATGCCGAGGTGGACGAGTTCTCTCGTCCCCGCGTCGATTGCCAGTCCACGCACTGCGTCATCGTGTACGCCACGAAACAGAGCAACGTCGAGGGACTGATCCTCACTCACACGAACCCGAACGCGGCCCCGACCCGCTTCATCGCGGCAGCGTCGGCAGCGATCGAGCGCGAGCCCGAAGTCACGATGCCCGGCGACGCGCGCGCGCTCATCACCTGGCGCAGCACGGAAGCGGACGGCGAGCACCTCACCGGCCGACCGCTGGTGCTTCCCTCGAAACAGCGCGCGGTGCGCTGAAATCGAACGGGTTCCCCGCATAGAATCTGCAAGGGAGCCCATCCGATGACTGCAACTCTTCCCGTCGCCACAGAGCTCGACGCCGCTCACACCGATCGCATCCCCGTGGCCATCCTCGGCGCCACCGGCTCCGTCGGGCAGCGCTTCATTCAACTGCTCGCGAGCCATCCGTGGTTCCGCGTGCACGAAGTCGTGGCCTCGGACCGCAGCGCCGGAAAGCCGTACGGCGCGGCGGCGGACTGGCGTCTGGAATCGCTCGTCCCCGACGACGTGGCCAACCTCACCGTGAAGAACCTCGGCGGCGAGCTCGAATCGAAGCTGCTCTTCTCCGGACTCGATTCGTCGGTAGCGGGAGAGGCCGAAGAGCAATACGCGGACGCGGGATGCGCGGTGATCTCGAACGCGAAGAACCATCGCATGGACAGCGACGTGCCGCTGCTCATCCCCGAGTGCAACGCCGATCATCTCGATGCGATCGAAGCGCAGCGCAAGCATCGCAAGGGCTACATCGTCACGAATCCCAACTGCTCGGTGATGGGACTGGCGATCGCCCTGGCGCCGCTCGAGCGTGCCTTCGGAGTCGAGGCCGTGCACGTCACCACGATGCAGGCCATCAGCGGCGCCGGCTACGCGGGCGTGGCGTCGTACGCGATCCTCGACAACGTCATCCCGTACATCGGCGGCTCCGAGGAAGAAAAGATCGAGACCGAGCCGCGCAAGATCCTCGGACGCTGGAAAGACGGAAAGTTCGCCGACGCGCCGATGACCATCTCCGCGCAGGTGAACCGCGTGCCCACCATCGACGGACACCTGATGACCGTCTCCGCGAAGCTGCGCGAGCGCGCCGGGCTGCGCGACGTGCGCGCGGCCATGGAGAACTTTCCGCCGCTCGATCTGCCGACCGCGCCGCGCAAACCGATCCACTACATCGATGCGGTCGATCGCCCGCAGCCGCGCCTGGACCGCGATCGCGAGCGCGGCATGGCGGTGAGCGTCGGCCGGCTTCGCGCGTGTCCGATCCTCGACATCCGCTTCGTCGCGCTCGTGCACAACACCATTCGCGGCGCGGCGGGTGCGGCCATTCTGAATGCGGAGCTGCTGAAGGCGCGGGGGCTGCTGTGATCTTTGTTGCCGGTTCTTGGTTGCTGGTTGCCGGCGAGGTTTCGCCTGTCGCAGGTGCACCGCGACCAACCTACAGTCGAGGACTTACGGGCAACCAGCAACCGGCAACCGGCAACTCGCGCCGGAGGCGCCTGTGATCGTCATCAAATTCGGGGGCACCTCCGTCGGCGATGCCGATCGCGTGGCCAACGCCATCGACATCGTGGCGGAGCGGCGCGAGCAGCGGCCCGTGGTGGTCGTCTCCGCGCTGGCCGGCGTCACCAATCAGCTGGTCGAGGCGTCGGAAGCGGCGCGCACGAAAGACGCGGCGCGGGCGGCGTCGATCATCCAGGAAGTGCGCGCGCGGCATGAGGACGTCGCGCTGCGGCTCGTGCAGCAGAAGTCCGATTTCCTGGAGTCGTTTCTCAGGAACCTGGACCGGCAGATCGAGGAGATCAACACCATCCTCAAGGGCTTCTCGCTCCTCGGCGAGATCACGCCGCGCGCGCGCGACAAAGTCGCGGCCATCGGCGAGAAGCTCTCCTGCGTGCTGTTCGCGTACACGATGTCGCTGCGCACGTTGCCCGGCGAGCCCGTCGATCCCGAGCTGGTGATCATCACCGACGACAAATTCTGCGGCGCGTCGCCGAACATGGAGAAGACGCGCGAGCACGCGCGGCGCGAGTTGCTGCCGCTGCTCGAGCGCAACCGCATCCCCGTGATCGGCGGCTTCGTCGGCCGCAGCGAAGTCGACGGCGCCACGACCACGCTCGGCCGCAACGGCTCCGACTACAGCGCGGCCATCATCGCCAACGCCCTGGGCGCGGATGAAGTGCAGATCTGGACCGACGTGGACGGCCTGCTCACGTGCGATCCGCGCGTCGTGCGGAACGCGCGCGTCATCGAGCGCGTGTCGTTCGCCGAAGCCGCGGAGCTCGCGCAGTTCGGCGCCAAACTGCATCCGAAAACGCTGGAGCCGGCGGTCGAGGCGAACATCCCCGTCCGCGTTTTGAACACGCACAACCCGTCGTCGCCCGGAACGCTCATCACGCGGGAGGGTGCCGAGGTCAGTGCGGGACCGCGATCGATTGCGCGGAAGCGCGGCGTGACCATGGTGCACGTCACCTCGAACCGCATGCTCGGCGCGCATGGATTTCTGGCGCGCCTGTTCGCCGAATTCGAGGCGCTGGGGATCTCCGTCGATCTGATCGCCACTTCGG
>DATLBM010000054.1:0-12470 GCA_035526885.1 Thermoanaerobaculia bacterium
TCACCGGCTCGGTTTCGAGCATCCGCATCAGGCAGCCGAGCACGTCGAGGCTGGCGGGATCGGCCCATTGCAGATCGTCGAGCGCGAGCACCAGCGGCCGGCGGCGGCTCAATGCGAGCCACGCGCGGCAGATCGGGACGATGAAGCGGAACTGATCGCCGGCGATGCCGCCGGCCGCATGGCCGCGCGTGGCGTCTTCGAAGAGCTCCGCCGGCAGACGCACGCCGCACGCCGCTTCGATGGCATCGCGCAGTGACGCGTCGCTCGGACGCAGCATGCCGCAGCATTCGCGGAGCAGGTCGAGAAACAACTCGTACGGCGCGAGGCCCGCGCCGCGATAGTCGAAGAATCGCCCGTACAGCGCGACGGCGCCCTGCTCGACGGCCCAGCGGCGGAAGTGGCGCACCAGCTGCGTCTTGCCGATGCCGGCCTCGCCGATGATCGTCACCGGCCGGGACGCGCCTTCGAGCGCGCCGCGGAATCCGGCCCGCAGCGCGAGCAGCTCGGCGTCGCGTCCCGCGAGCTGGTCATAGTTCGGAATGAGATCGGAGCTGACAATTTTCGGCACCGTTTTGCCAACGTGTGTCACCGGCGCGATGAAGCGATAGCCGCGGCCGTGATACGTGGCGATGAAGCGGGACTGGTCTGGATCGTCGCCGAGGATGCGGCGAATCTGCGAGACGGCTTTCTTCAACACGCCGTCGGTGGTGAAGACGTCCGACCACACTTCCTCGAGGAGCTCGTCCTTGGAGAGCACGCGGTCGTGATGTTCGACGAGATAGCGCAGCACGCGCACGGCCCGCGGCTCGAGCGGCACGACCTCGCCGCCGCGATAGAGCAGCTGGACGCCGTTTGCGAGATGAAACGCGCCGAACTGCAGAACCGATCCGTCTGAATCATTCATGACGTGTCGCGGTACCGCCGGAAGTAAAGGGAGATGGACTGGAGGGGCTCCCTACGCAAGCGGGATGCCGTCGGCGCCTAGGACTCCAGAAGACCCTGCAGCCCGGTCGTGAGCGTTGTGATCGGGTAGGCGATGCACTCGCGCTTCAAACGGGGGTGCGCACCGGCGTGAATGCCGACGAGATTCAGATCGAGATCGAACACCGGCGCGCCCGCGAACGAGGGACGCGGACGTACCGCGAAGCCGAGTTGATGCTCGTCCGAGCGAAGGGTGTTTTTCGCGCCGCCGATGCGCAGCTCGCCGCGGTCGTACCAGAGCCAGATCGCGGGCTGACCGACGGCTACCGTCTTATCCCACGCGTCTGATGGCGTCGCGAACGAGCCACGTGGCTCCGATGAGACGGTGCCACGCACCGGCTCGAACGCCAGCGGACGGTCCAGGCGCAGCGCGACCAGAGGCAGCTCGAACGCGTTGGGGATCTTCTTCACGGTCAGAACGCGCGCAAAGGTGCCCGCGGAATACACCTTGTGCTCCTTTTCGCCGAAATCGAAACGGACCAGGTCCGCGGCGCCGTCGAAACAGGCCAGGACCACGTCCAGTACGAGGAGGAAGCCGGTGCCAACCATCTTTTTACGATCATCGATGCGGCAGATGCGCGACTCGATCATCGCGATCTCGCTTCTGCGCTTCGTCACGAGCTCCTCGAGAAACGCGCGGCTCAGGGATTCATCGCGCAGCTCTTCGATCGTCAGTCCGAACCCCAGGCGGTCGGCGTAGCGGAGAAAGTCCGGCGCGCGTGTCACCGCATTCCTGCGCACCGCGTCGATGAACGTAGCCAGGCGGCCGCTCTTGCGCAGGTTGGCGACGAGATCGGGCAGCACGGCGTCAGCGTCTGACGCAAACGTCACGGACTCGATCGAGTAGTCGAAGCTGGCCAGGATGCGCCCGAGCTCCTCGTACGACAGCCGCAGGTCGTTCATCGCCTGAACGATCTCCCAGTCCTCTGCTTCGACGGGGATGCCGGTGTCCGCCTCGCGCTCGTGCTCGCGCGGCCCCTCCGCATACGTGTCATTGCGCAGAATCTCCGCGCCCACCTGGAGCACGAAGCGCTCGGAGTTGGGGAACGGTGTCTCGACGAACTTGGCCACCTTCTCTTCGTCGATGGGCGCGTCGAAGTAGTTCTCGAGAATGCGGCGCTGCGACACACGCAATCGCGGCAGGCCCGTGACGCGAATCGCGCGCGCCATCAACGAATGATCCAGCGATACGGACGCCGCGAGGCGGATCAGCTCCGGATGGTCGCGCCACAAATCGTCGTCGATGCCGGCCGCGAGCGCGACGATCTTCTGCGGCGTCTCCGGCGTTTCCTTCATCAGGCCGCGCGCGACGAGCACGCGCATCCGCTGAATGGGCTCGCCGGTGTCGACGAGCTTCTCCGCCATGTCCAGTTTGGCCATCGCTTCCTCGGTCTTGCCGAGGCGCCGCGAGATCTCCGCGTCGGCCAGTCGCACTTCGAACAGGCCGGGCAGATTGCCGGCCCCCGCGTACTTTTCGATGGCCGTGGAAGCCAGGCGCGCTGCCTGTTTGAGGTCTCCGTGTGCGAGGTACGCCTTCACCTCGTGCGCCCGCAGGAGGGTCTGCTCCGTGCGCGCCGTCCGCTCCGCGAGCACCGCCAGCGCGACCTGCGTGTCGCCGGCCTCCAGCGCTTCCTGCACGCGACGGATCGCCGTGCGCTCCCACAACTGGTCCGACGCGTCTTTGCGCGCTTCGGGCGGCAGGTTCTTGCCGAGGCGCTCGGCGAGGAACTCCTTTTCAGGCGCGGGGAGTTCGTCGAATGCATTGGCGAGAAACGGCTCCACGCCATCGAGGAACAGCCGCGCGATCTCCTCGTGCGGCTCGCCGAGCATGAGGCGGTGATAGATCTCCTCCGCGCGCTCCTCGGCGCCCGGCCGCTGGGCGTAGTACGCGGCCGCGAGCTCGTGAATCTTCGGTGCGTGCTCGGTGCGCGTGTCCTGCAGCGCCGTGAGCGCGAGACGGCGCACGTCCGAGCGGTACTGGAGCGCTCCCGCTCCCGCAGCCGACACCAGCGCCACCTCTTTCCTCAGCTTCCCGAAGAGCTCCTCGGCACGCTCTTTCGTCGGCACGTCGATGCCGCACGGCTCGGCCAGCACCTTCTGAATGATGTCCGCGGTGATGCGGCGCAGGATCAGTCCCGGATCGGCGATTTTTTTGAGATCCGGATCTTTGATGTGGCCGAGGATGCGGCGGAAGAGCTGTCCCTGAATGTGCTCCTTCCGGGCGCGGACCAGGCCGAAGGTGGCGCGGGTCTCCAGGTCGCTGATGCCGTCCTTCGTCGCGCCTTCGCCCTCCACGACGCTCGCCGCAAGCCGCAGCGTGAGCGGATTGCCGCCCAGCTGCTTCACGACGGCGCGCGCGACGGCGGGATCGCTCACGCCGAACTTCTGGAGGAAAGCGACGCCCGAGTCCTCGTCGAATTCGTTGAGGAAGATCTTCGTCGTCAGCGGAATGCCCGGTGCGTCGTCGCCGCGTCCGGAGAGCACGACGCGCAAACGCGGCACTTGCGCTCCCAGCGCGTCGAGGAACTTCGCCAGCTCGCGCACGTAGACGTCGCTCTGATGCTGCACTTCCTCGAACGTGTCCAGCACGAGGAGCAGCGGACCGCGGATCTTGTCGAGCGTGGAGAGGAAGCGCACGAAGTCTTTGAGGATGCGGTCGCGCGTCTCCGGGTCCGCGCTCTGCGCCTGCTTGCGAATGGGGCCGCGCCGGAGAGTGCTCTCCTGCAGCAGCGTGTTCCACCGGTCGCGCAGATCCTGCGCCGCGGAGTACGCGACCGGATACTGCAGTCCGATCTGCCGGACCGTCTCCACGAGAATCGTGGCCGGCTCGCTGGCCAGCAGCGCGGGACGATCGAAGTCGAGGTAGGCGAACGGAAAGCGCCGCTCCTCCGGCAGCTCCGCGTGATCGAGAATGAACTTCGCGACGAGCGTGGACTTGCCGACGCCGCCCGCGCCGTACAAAAGCAGCGGCGCGCGCCGCTCGGACCAGAGGTGTCGCGCCGATTCCCACGTCGATCCTTCCGCGAGGACGCCCACGTACTCGTTCAGCGTCTTCATCTCGTCGACGCGTCCCGCGAAGAAGTCGCCGACCAGCCGCAGGAACGGCTGCAGCAATCGCAGAAACTCGAGTCGCCGCTCGGTGTCCTCGGGCGTCGGCGCGTTCGGCAGAGCTTTCTGCAGCGACGGCAGCAGCGGCGCGACGGTCGCCAGCGCGGCCACGTCGAGCTGATTCGGCGACGCGGCGTGAGTGCAGAACACATCCAGCGCGCGCATCAGGGAATCGTCGCTGGCGATCGTTTTCGCACTCGCGATCGCGGCGCGCAGCGGTTCCGCGTCCCCCATGGACTCGAGCACCGCCGCGCGCGCCGCGGGCAGCAGCGTCCACTGGCCCGGCGCGCCGCCTTCGAGCGGGGCGGAGTCGCGCAGCAGCGACTCGAGCTCTCCTCCCAGCTTCTTCAACTCCTCGGGAAGAAAGCTGGACATCACCGCCGCCGTGCGATGGAGACTCGAGAACGTGCGTTTCGGCGGCGGCGGGGAGGGCGCTGCGATGGCTTCCAGTCCCCAGGTCTGCTTCGACTGAATCTTGCGCAGCGCCAGCTCGGCGATCCGGTCGACGCTGTTCATGCTTCCTTCCCGATGGCGTCGCAGATCGCGCTCAGCGCTTCCTCCATCACGGAGTAACGCGAGTCGCGATCGGCCGCCATCATCTTGCTCAGCACCTCGGGCACGTGCTCGGCGATGCGGTCGCTGAGCTGCTCGTCGTCCAGCTCCGGCCCGTATTCGCTGTAGAACTGCGCGAAGAACTGCACCAGTTCCTTGTCGGTGATGTCGGCGGTGGTGTCGCTCTCCAGGATGCGCTTGGCAGTGGTCAGCGGCTTCGAGTAGCCGAGCAGCACCAGGCGCACGTTGGGGAGCGAGTCGTTGATCTGCACCGCCAGCTCGTCGATGAATTCCGCGACGGCCGTGGAGATGCTCACGCGGCCGAAATCGATGATGATCCAGTGCGCGTCATCGCCGATCTTGGGCACGATCGTGTCGAAGAAGATCGTGATCCAGCGCGCCAGCTGCTCGTCGCCGAGGGGCACGTCGTAGCCGAGGCGCTTGGCCAGACGCTGGCCGACGTCGACGGGCGTGAGCTCACCCTGCCAGCGCGAGAAATCGACCAGTGCCGGCGTGAAGCCGAACTGCGCGCCGATGTGGTTGACCAGATTCTTCGTGTGGCTCTTGCCGCTGCTCGGGTTGCCGGTCACGACGAGGATGCGCGGCTTCCTGGGCGCGGTGGCCGGCGGATCGTGCAGGAGTTTGAGCACGGGCCGCAGCTGCACGCGATCGACGAACGGCGCGCTGTTCACGAAGCACGACTCGTACGGAGGGGCGATGGCGCGCGCGTCGCGCTGCGACGGCGGGGCGATCTCGGCGAAGAACGCCTTCACTTCGTCGTCGTGGCCGAATTCGCGCTGGAACGCGGCGAGCAGCTCGTCGAGGAACGGCGGCGTCACCGTCTCGGCCGCCCGCACCAGGAGGAACACGATCCGGTCCAGATCGCTGGCGATCGCGTACTGCTGCAGGTTGCGGCCGCCGACGTTGTCGTAGAGAAATCCCGCGACCTTCGCTTCGGTGTCCAGCAACTGCAGCATCAGTCTGCGCAGCGTTTTCGATTGCTCGACGGTGATCTTCATCTCAGGCGGCCACCGCGGCGTATTGGTTCCGCTTCTTCAGCAGATCGACGATCAGTCCGATGGGAATGCCCTGGTTGAACTTCGCCGTGACCGATTTCGGATCGCCGCCGTTGTGCAGCGCGATCAGCGCGAAGTTCGCGTCGAAGGTAGGGGAGCCCGACGAGCCGTGCTCGGTGTTGGTGCGATGACGCAGCCGCGTGCCGGCGACGTTCAGGCCGATCACGCTGCGCGTCTCCCAGGCCAGTTTCATCGGATCGCCGTCGGGATGCTGGACGATGTAGACCGGCGTGTCGGCCGCGGGAACCGGTCCGTGCTCGTCGAGCTTCATCCACCCGCGCGGCGGCGCATCGGCAGTCGGCTTCTCTCCGATCGGCTCATCGCCGATGGGACGGCGCAGACGGATCAACGCGTAGTCGAGCTGCTCGGCCGTCGGTTCGTCGCCGGTGCCGTCCACGTCTTTCTGCACGTACGGGCTGGAGTCGATCAGCCAGTCGTCCGCGAGCTCGACGCGCGTCCCGTTGTCGATCGTGCCGTCGGGCAGCACGGCGTAGTCGAACTGCGCGCGCACGTTCTTCGGATCCACGCCGCCGTTGATCACGCGCTCCATCACGTGAAAGTTCGTGGCCACGACGGACGGTCCGACGAGAAAGCCGGAGCCCTGAGGATCGGCACCGCCGCCGAACGAGACCCGGCAGACCTGGCGATAGATCTGGCCGAGGCGGGAGAGGACTCTGGCGATGTCGAGGAACTGGTTCGAGGCGATGACGATGCGCTCGAGGTCATTGCGCGGCGCGGTCACGCCGCGGCCGTAGTGACGGGCCGCGAAATCGACGAGATCGGAGTCCGAGGGATTCTCGGCGCCGATTGCTTTCACGAGATCGGGCAGCCAGCCCTTCGTATTCGCTTCGATGAGAACTCTGCGGAGGATGTCCGTGGACGTGTCGCCGAGGGCGATCCGCTCGCGCGTCCTGTCGAGGCGGTCGAACAGCAATCCGTCGAACTGCGACAGCGTGAAGGCGCGTTCGATGATGCCCCGCAGCTCGTTGAGCTCCGGGCCCGTCAGTCGCTGCATGTGGATCTCCCGACTTCCGTTTTGGCGGTGTTCCAACATTATGCACGGGGATGAGCGCGGCGATAATCGCTCGCAATGGGGATTGCGTTCGATCGCATCACGGCGATGCTCGAGGCGCGGCTCACGCCATCGATCCGAGACACGGTGTACCGCGAGCGTTTTGCGTCAATCGATGGCGTGCTGGCGCAATGCGTGGGCGCCAGGCGCGAGGAGACCAACGCATTGCTGTTGCAGGCGGCTCGCATCTGCGAGACGGATCTCGCGCGAGTGTGCGCGCAGCATTCCGCCGACGTGTGGCTTTCGCTCGTACGCCGCGTCCCACCCTCGATCTTTGAAGGGGCGTGGACCGTTCACGCGACGCTGGGCATCCTGAAATATTCGAACTGGTCGAAAGACACCACCCAAGGACGAGTCGACAAACCGGGTTCGTTCGGCGTGGCGTTGCCTGACGTGGATCTGCTCGACGCGTGGCGGATCGCCGTGGATGCGGCGTTGATCGAGCGCATGCTCGGTTGGCGACGGGTCTGCTCGAAAGGCGGAAGCGTGGTCGCGGACCGCTCAACGTTCAGACTCGACACGCCACCCGATGTCGAAGTCGCCATCGACGAGTACGAGCGCCGGCGTCCTGTGGAATGGATATTCGGCGACGACGGTGTGCCGATGCCGCTCGACGGCGACGTCACTCGGCCGATTCTGATTTTGCATCCGCTGGCCAAACCGGTCGCGTTGTCAGTGCCGAAAGAGAACTCCACTCTCACGGTCGCGCACCTGCCGGTCTTGCTTCCGTTCGAAGCGCTCAGGCGCGCGCTGACGTTCTACGACGAGCCACTCCTGGACAAGTACGGCGCGGGGGCCGAGGCGATTCTGCAGGTCCTCGTGGGACTGAGTGCGCAGTGCCTGGCTTCCTTTCCGCCGCTCGATGAGGCAGACGGTCATTGGGTCACCGGCGCCGATTCGTCCGACCCGCGGCTGAAGTTCACGTTCGATCTGCTGCAGCGCGGCTACGTGCGATTTCCGCGTGCGCATCTGGAGAAGGCGCTGGCCAGAGTCGAAATCGACGTCCTCCCTGGGGACACCGAGTCGCGCGTGCGCGCGTTTTTCGATGCTTTCGTGCTCAAGCCGGAGCAGCGAGACTCGATCGACGTCCTGTCGCTGGAGATGCCGCCGATCGCGTGGGAGACGCCCGGTGGGAACTGCTACTTCGATCTGGTGATGTACGACGATTTCATCCGCACGCTCTTGAGCTCCGCGCGCGACTGGTATTCGACCGCACACGGCGATCGTTTCAACCTTCTGCTCAAGACAATGATCGAGCAGGCCGCCACACGCGCGCGGATCCTCGGCGCAAAGCGAACGATCACCACTGCGGCAGGGGTCACGAGAGTTCCGGATCTGCTCGTGCAGCAAGGGAACGTGCTCTATGTCATCGAATGCAAGGCGTTCTCGAAATCGCGCGCGTTCTGGCGCGGTGATCTCGACGCGCTCCGTCAGCGGACCGCGCGAGTGGCCGACGCCGTAAGGCAGGCGCGCGAGGCAGCGCGGGTCGTACAGCAGGCACTGGCCGACGGCGCATTCACCGCGCCGGGAGTGGAGGACGTTCAGTGGCTCGTCTGCGGACCGACGCAGGAGTTCCTCCTGCCGCTCGACCGTTACGGATTGCTGGCCTCCGGGGTCAGCCGAGTGTGTACGCACGAGGAGCTTCTCACGTACCTCGCGCGGCACTGATCCGGCATAGAATCCGCGCCCACGGACCACTGTTCTTGAAGGGGAACATGAAACCACCCGAGATCGTGACGCTCACGCCCGGCAAGCGCGTCCTATTCCTCACCAAAGATCCCGACCTGATCCGCAGACAGCTCTCCGGCGAGCTGAACCTGCAGATGAAAGACCTTCGCGTCGAGGATCTCCTCGACGACATCAACACCGACGCCATGACGCCGGCCTGGGTCTGCTTCGACTACAAACCGGAAGACATCGCCCGCAACGCCTACGCAGGCCTCATCGTCAACGGCGAGCGGCTCTTTCCCGCCGACGCGCTGCGCAACGGCAACTTCGAAGTGATCGTGTCCGGCTACCGCAAAGGCGTCGGCAGCTCGCGCGAGACGGCCACGCAATGCGAGGTGTTCAGCGGAATCAGAATCGCCATCGCGGTTTCGTTCGCGCCCATCCACGCGGGCAACAACATCAACCAGGGCCTGCTGATGGGCGATCACGACATGCTCGTGCGCCTGCAGGCCGGCCAGGGTGTTCCGCTTCGCGACTTCTATGAAAACCACGACCCCATCACGCAGCTGATCATCCGGTGGGGGGGACTGTTCCCGTTCTCCAAAGCCGTGGCCCGTGGCGACGTGCAGTTGCCCGTTCCGCACAACGCGCCGCGTCCGATGACGATGGGCGAGAAGATCCTGGCGCGGCACATGCGCGGCGTTTCGGACGACGAGCGCTACGTGAAGCCGGGGGACGCGGTGGTGGTGGACGTGGACGGCGGCTACACGCACGAGTTCACGACCGCGCAGGTGCACTACTTCCTCGAACAGGAGTACGGGCGCGACTACGAGATCACCAATCCGCAGAAGTTCGCGGTGTTCGAGGATCACCTCATCTACGCGGACGAAGTGGCGAAGATGCGCCCGTTCCTCGACAAGATCCAGACGCTGCGCGACATGCAGCGCGAGTATCAGCGTCACACCTCCTGTCGCGATTTTTCGGCGACGGACAACGTGTCGCCGGGCATCTGCCACGAGGTGGCGCGCGAGTACATCATCGACCCGGGCGATTTCATCCAGGCCACCGACAGCCACACCTGCATGGGCGGCGTGAACAACGCGCTGGCCTGGGGCGTCGGCGCCACGGAGTACGCGAACCTGGTGCACTCGGGATTCACGACCGTGGAAGTGTCGGAGTCGATCCGCTTCGAGCTCACCGGCGAGCTGCAGCCGAACGTCACCGCCAAGGACGTGATGCTGCACATCCTCCTCGAATACGCGAAGGCGCAGCTCACGCTCGACCGGATCATGGAGTTCACGGGACCGGGACTGCGCACGCTCTCGCTCGACGAGCGGGCCACGCTGGCCAACATGGCCACGGAGTGCTCGGCGCGCACGGCCATCGTGGAGGCGGATGAGAAGACGTTCTCGTGGATCGCTGCCCAGCGCCCGGGCGTCTCCATCGAATCGCTCCGCTCGCGCGCCGTCTCACCCGATCGCGACGCGCAGTACGCGGGCGGCGTGCACGTGATCGATCTCGCATCGATCGCGCCGATGGTCGCGCATCCCGGCGATCCCGACCGCGGCATTCCCTCCGACCCCACGAACGGCGCGCTGATCGAAGACCTGGGCAACGTCAAGATCGACATCGCCTATGCCGGCTCCTGCACCGCGGGCAAAGTGGACGACTTTCTCTTCTACCACCAGGTGGCGAAGGAAGCCGTCGACGCGGGCCTGCGCGTCGCGGACGGCGTGCAGTTCTTCATCCAGTTCGGCTCGCAGGCTGTGGAGAAGTTCGCTCGCGAGAACGGCCTGCTCGACACGTTCGAGCGCGCCGGCGCGACGGTCCTCAACCCCGGCTGCGGCGCCTGCATCGGCTGCGGCCCCGGCGTCTCGGACACCGGCGATCAGGTGACGGTGAGCGCGATCAACCGCAACTACAAAGGACGCTCAGGACCCGGCAAGCTCTGGCTGGCATCGCCGCTGACGGTGGCGGCGTCGGCGTTCACGGGGACGATCACGGCGTACACGCCGGGGATGTTCGCGAAACGCGAGCAGGAGGCGGAAGTCACCAGATCGTAGGGACGACGGCGCTGGCCAGGATCTTGTGGTCTTTCGTCACGAGGGGCACGCCCTGGAGGAGCGCGGTCGCGACGATGATGCGATCGGCGGGATCACGAATCACGTCGCTCTCCAGCGACCCTGCTGCAGCGGCGACCTCCAGCGTCAGGTCGAAGACGCGCGTCGACGATCGCTCGATGCTGCGTTGCAGCCACGTGACGAGCGGCTGATCAAGCGTGATCCGGCCGCGCCGCACGAGCGTGGCCACTTCGAGAAAAGTGATCGTCGATACTGCGACGGCGTTGTTCTTCAGCGCTTCCCGCGCCGGTGCCGACAGCATCTCTCGGTCCGTGAGCCACCAGACCCAGCTATGCGTGTCCGCGACGATCACTTGTCCGCGTCCCACTCCTCATCGAGCGGCTCGGTGATGTCGCCGTGGAACGTCACCGTTCCATACATCGGCCCGCGCAATGGATCGCGAATCGGTGTGACGCGCGCGACAGGCAGGCCATTCTCCGTGATCACCACCTCATCATCGTCCTTCAGCTCGTCGACGATGTCGCTCAACGCGGTTTCCTCGATAGCCACCGTCTTCGTCATGCCGAGATGGTACCTCGGCTCCTGATCACGCGCGCCAGCTCCTCCGCGAAGCGGGCGGCGTCGCGGGGTGGGAGGGCGGCCGTGGTCACGCGGATGGCGGGTGGGGAGGCGATGCGATAGCGCTCTCCTGCCTTCACCGCCCAGCCCGCGTGCAGGAGCGACTGTACGATCGCGTTCTCCTCGGGCACAGGGATCCACACGTTCAGGCCCGAGGCGCCGTGGGCGGGGATGCCGCGCGCGGCGAGCTCGCGGAGCACGGCGGCGCGGCGGTCCGTGTACATGCGGCCGGCTCGCAAAGGGGCGCGGTGGTTCCACAGCGCGACGACGAGGCGCTGGAGGATGTGGCTGACCCAGCGCACGCCCAGCGACTGCCGTCCTTCCACGCGGGCGTGCGTGTGGGCGTCCGACGCGAGGAGGGCGACGCGGAGATCGGGGCCGAGCGATTTGGAGACCGAGCGGACGACGGCCCAGCGCGTGCGGGTACGGGCGTCGATCAGGGAGAGATACGGAACGCCCGCCACCGCGCCGGCGTGATCGTCTTCGATCACGAGCAGGTCCGGGCGCGAGGACAGCACGGCGCGCAGCTCGCGCGCGCGACGCGACGACAGCGCCGCGCCCGTCGGATTCTGCGCGCGCGGGGTGACGATCACCGCCTGCGCGGAGCGCAGCGCGCGGCGCAAATCAGGCGCGAGCAGGCCCTCGTCGTCGACGGGCACGGGCACCGCCACCAGCGACAGCGCGTTGAGCAGATCGAGGATGCCCGTGAAGCACGGGTCTTCGACCGCCACGCGATCGCCGGCGCGCAGATGCTCGCGCAGGACTCGCTCGATGCCGTCCATGGCCCCGCTGGTCACGCACAGGTGCTCACCATCGATACGGTCCGCGCGAAAGGTTTCGCGCGCCAGCTCGATCAGCTCGGGATCATTCAGCTCGTCCCCGTACAAACGCTGCGAGAGGTCGATGGCCGGCAGTCGAGGCAGGAGCGCGGGATCGGGATTGCCTCCGGCGAGATCGACGACGCCCTCCGGCAGCGGCACGGCACGCGGTGCCGCGATCGGCGACGACGGTCGCACGCGCGTGCCCCGGCGCCCGTCCGCCACCACCACCCCGCGCTGTCCCAGCATCCGGTAGGCCGCGGCGACCGTGGCCGGGCTGACGCGCAGATGGGTGGCCAGTCGGCGCACCGTCGGCAGTAAAGCGCCCGTGCCGAGCTTCCCCGAAGCGACGGCGGACTCGATGGAAACGGCGATGTTGACGGACGTATCGCCGCTCAGGTAGTTTTGTACCAGCATTGTGCGGACATTGTACTAGCACGAAATGATCGAATACAAACTGACGCCCGACCTCGATCTCGACCAGGCCGTCGAGCTC
>DATLBM010000055.1:0-5722 GCA_035526885.1 Thermoanaerobaculia bacterium
ACGACGATGAAGTAATCCGCGCCGATCTTGCCGATCACGCGAAACACGTATGCGGGATTGAGCGAGTCGAGGATGCTGTCCCACACCGCGATCGTGGCCAGGCAGGCCGGGTAGTACAGCGCCGCGAAGAGCAGCAGCACCGCGATGCCGATCATTGCCGGCGCGACGCTCATCTTCCCGAGGACGACCTGCACCAGTGCGGCGCCGCCGAAGACCCAGACCGGAATCAGCGACACGATCGTGACGAACATCACGCGCAGGTATGTGCGCATGAGCAGCCACACCTGCGACGTGTCGACGATGGGCAACTTCGTGCGTCCGTCCGCGGAGGTGCGCACGATCTCCACCATGATCAGCGTGGAGCCGAGCGTGCCGAGGATGCCGATGATGGGGATGGCGTTGAGGATGGAGAGGCCGATCAGCATCAGCACTTCACCGCCCGCGAGCGGGTAGAGCAGGCCCTGAACGACGCGCTGTCCCATCGGTTCGACCACGCGCGGCGGCGCCACTTTGACCGGTACGCCCGGCATCGTCCGTGGCTTCGTCGCCATGAGCTCGAAGTAGCGCGCCAGCTCGGGATACGAGACCGCGGCGCGCCAGTCGTCCGTACCGACGACGGCCAGCTCTGATTCGGGCGCGATGTCGCCGGCGCGGATGCGATCGCGCACGCCGAAGCGGTCCAGCTCCTCCACACCGCCGCCGTACGGTACGTATTTGTACCGCTGCGTTTCGTTCATGGGATGCATCCAGTTTACACTCGTCCGGAATCGAGGAGATCCGTCCATGCCCCGTTTTCTGCTGCCGTTGTTCGTGGCTGTAGCTCTGCCTGTTTTCGCCCAGGTCCCGGTCATCATCGACGAGATCGGCGAGCTCGAAGGCGTGCGCGATCCGAAGTGCTACGCGACGGCCAGCCGTCTCGAGGATTTCATCTACGGGACGCCGCTGGAGTCCGAGGCGCGGTTCGAGAAGATTGCGCTGCAGAAGGCGTGGATTCGCGCGGCGTGGGCGAAGGCGTCGGCCAGCGGCGCCCGGGAGATCGACGCCGCGGCGCTGAAACCCGTGCTGCAGGCCGCGGTGCCGTACACGTCGATGCCCGACGGCTCGTTCGTCGTGGGCGGCACGGTCATCACCGCGCGCGACAAGCGCCAGTACGGCAGCGTCGCGTACGCGTTGCGCGCGATCCTCGCGGTGCAGCAGGACGCACTGACGGACGGCACGGTGCTGGCGCCTCTCAGCGCCGAAGCGGTGGAGCTGTTCAAGGAAGCGATCGATCTGACGACGCTGGCCGCGCTGCAGCGCGCCGATCACGCCGCGCGCAAGGCCAACCGCGAGCGCATCGATGCCGCGACGCTGCGCGCGTCGTGGAAGGAAGTGGCGGGAGAAAACGCAGGACGGGCTTCAGCGCGTCCAGAGGGGCGGGCTGAAGCCCGCCCTACGTTCGCCACCATCAAAGCCATCGTCGCCGAGAAGCTGGCGGCATTCGAGAAATACAACTCGCTCTCGATGCCGGTGTTCCTGCGCAATCTGCAGGTGTACATGGCCCGGCATCTCTGGCCGAGCGATCCGGCCGAGGGGCAGGCGTTCCGCGATCAGTTCAACGCGACGATGACCGCGTGGACGAACGACGTCATCCTCGAAGCGGAGAAGCACGCGAAGAAGAAAGGCCACACGCTGATTCGCGTCGACGACGTGCACGACGCGCTGCAGGTCTATCAGCCGCACGAGGCCAATCAGTACGAGGACATCACGTATTTTCCGCGCCTGCCGAAAGGCGAGCGCATCACCATCGAGGCGTATGACCTCGACTCGTTCCGCGACGGCGGCGTGCACTGGCTCTATCTCAGTGAAGCCATCAACGCGCCGGATTTCAAAGGGACGCTGGAGCCGGATCCGTTCGCTGCGGAGCTGCTGACCGAGGGTGCGGCGCAGGAGGGCGTGCTCATTCTGCGCGTGGCGGGCTTCATCGCCCACGACGAAGACAAGGAGCGCCTCGAGCTCGCCCACCTCGGCAAAGCCGTGCAGCGCATCCAGACGCTGCTCGACAAACACGCGGCCACGCCGAAGGTCGCGAAGAGCGGGGCAAAAATCGTATCCGCGCCAGACGTAGGGCGGGCTTCAGCCCGCCCGGGACGGGCTGAAGCTCGCCGGGGACGGGCTGAAGCTCGCCGGGGACGGGCTGAAGCCCATCGGGGACGGGCTGAAGCCCATCCTGCGTTCTTCACCGACGTCACGGCATCGAGCGGCATCAACTACGAGCATCGTCTCTCCGACTGGCTGGCGCGCTTCATCCGCGGCTACACGGTCCTCGAGAACGGCGCGGTGCGTCTGGCGGTCCCGCCTGCGTTCGGCGGCTCGGGCGTGGCGGCGGAAGACATCGACAACGACGGCGACATGGACGTCCTGCTCCTGGGCGGCGCCGGCAACACGCTGTATCTGAATGATGGCAAGGGCAAATTCACCGACGTCACCGAAGCCGCGGGGCTGAGCTGGAAACGCGCGGACGGGACTCATGGCGAAGTGCGCCAGCCCATCGTTGCGGACTTCGACAACGACGGCCTCGAGGACATCCTCATCACCTACGTCGATGACGCGCACCGCGTGTACCGCAACCTCGGCAACGCCAGGTTCGAGGACGTGACCGCACGCGCAGGCCTCGGCGGCAAGGGCTTGGTGGGCGGTCCGGCCACGGCGCTCGACTTCGATAAGGACGGATTGCTCGATCTCTACATCGGCTACTTCGGCAACTACGTGAGCGGCGATCTGCCGACGCTCTCGCGCCGCAACTTCAACGCGTTGCCGGACAAGCTCTTTCGCAACAAAGGCAACTTCACGTTCGAAGACGTGAGCGCCGGCAGCGGCATCGAGAACAAGGGCTGGGCGCAGTCGGTCGGCCATCTCGACTTCGACGGCGACGGCTGGGAAGACCTCATCTGCGGCAACGACTTCGGCACGAACGCCTGGTATCGCAATCTGGGCCGACCCGAAGGGTCGAATCAGCAGATCAAGTTCGAGGATGTCTCCTCGAAGATCGGCACCGACAAGCCGAGCTACACGATGAACGTCGGCATCACCGATCTCAATCGCGACGGCAGGCCGGACGTCTACATCAGCAACATCGTGACGATGGACAAGGACGAGAAATACGTCCTGCCCGACACGCAGACGAAGATGAAGTTCAATCCCGCCAAGATGGCCAACATGCGCGTGGTCGAGGCCAACGATATGTGGGTTTCCAGCGGTTCGCAGTACGAGCAGTCGAAGGGCGTCGGGCGCGGCATGGCCTCGACGGGCTGGTCGTGGGACGCGGACTTTTTCGATTACGACAATGACGGCGACGACGATCTCTACGTCGTCAACGGCATGAACGAGTACTCGGTGTACTCGAGCGTCAATCCGTATCTCACCGACGCGCAGGGCAAGCCGTCGAGCGCGGTGCTGCCGGTGGCGTCGAAGGAAGTGCCGGTGTTCTTCGTGAACACGAACGGCATGCTGCAGGAGCAGACGACGCAGAGCGGCGCCGATCCCGCGGGGAACGCGCGCAGCGTCGCGTATTTCGACGCGGACGGGGACGGCGATCTGGACATGGTGGTGAACAACTTCAACACTCCGGCAATCGTCTATCGCAACAACGCCGGCGGCAATCACTGGCTGAAGCTGCGACTGGTCGGCGACCCGGCCAGGCAGACGACGCGCGACGCCATCGGCGCGAAGATCACGGTGAACACGCCGTCGCAGAAGGGGATGTGGCGCGAGGTGTTCTCGACGATCGGCTACCTCTCCGTGCATCCGAAAGAGCAGCACGTGGGGCTCGGCCGCGACACGACGGCGGACGTGACGATCACGTGGCCGAACGGCGATCGCGAGACGCTGCATCTCCGCGCCGACCGTTCGTATCGAGTGGTGCAGGGGCAGGGAATCAAGGAGTGATTCGCGCGGCAATCGTTGCTGGTTGCCTGTTGCTGGTTACCGGTGCCTTTTCGCAAGAACCGAAACGCACCAGCAACCCGCAACCGGCAACCGGCAACAGATTGCTCGGTTCCACGTCCCGCTATCTCCAGCAGCACGCATCGAATCCCGTGGAGTGGTATCCGTGGAGCGACGCCGCGTTTGCGCAGGCTCGCAAGCAGAACAAACCCATCTTCCTCTCCATCGGGTACTCCACGTGCCACTGGTGCCACGTCATGGAGCGCGAGTCGTTCTCCGATCCCGAGGTGGCGAAGCTGATGAACGACGCGTTCGTTTCCATCAAGGTCGATCGCGAGGAGCGGCCGGATCTCGATGCCGTGTATCTCGCCGTGACGCGCACGCTCACCGGCGACGCGGGCTGGCCGAACAACGTCATCCTCACGCCGGACGGAAAGCCCTTCTTCGCGGCGTCGTACATTCCGAAGGAGAAGTTCCGCGCGCTGATCCCGCGCATCTCGGCGCAGTGGAGCGAGCAGCGCGAACGGGTGGTGGCGAACGCGGAGATGATCGTGCGGTCGCTGCAGAGCCCACCCTCCGCAACGGAGGCGCTGACGGCCGGCGTTCTCACGAAGGGATACCAACAACTCGTCTCACGCTACGACGCGAAACACGGTGGCTTTCTGCCCGCGCCGAAGTTCCCCAAGCCGCACGACCTCCTTTTCCTGCTGCGCTACTGGAATCGCACGCATGACGCCAAGGCGCTGGAGATGGTGGAGACCACTCTGCGCGCGATGCGCAACGGGCCGCTGTGGGACAAGCGCAACGGCGGCTTTCATCGCTACGCCACGAACGAAGACTGGAGCGAGCCGCACTACGAGAAGATGCTCTACGACCAGGCTCTGCTCGCGCTGGCGAACCTGGAGGCGTATCAGGCTACCGGCCGCGCGGAGTACGCGCAGACGGCGCGGGCCATCTTCGCGTACGTGCTGCGCGATCTGCGCTCGCCGTCCGGCGCGTTCTTCGCGGCGCAGGACGCGGACGAGGCTTATTACACGGGACGCAGGACGGCGAAGCCGGGGCGCGACGAGAAGCTCATCGCCGACTGGAACGGCCTGATGATCGCCGCGCTGTCGTTCGGTGCGAATGTGCTGCACGAGCCTTCGTACGCGGCCGCGGCGACGAAGGCCGCGGACGTGATCATCGACAAGCGGCGGCGTTTTCTCGACGACTACGCGTTCCTGGTCTGGGGCCTGCTCAATCTCTACGAGGCCACGTTCGACGTGCGGCATCTGCAGGCCGCGATCGCGCTCAACGACGAGGCGGTGAAGCTCTTCTGCGATGCGACGACGGGACGCTTCTACATCACCGCCAACGATGCCGCCGAGGCGCTGCTGGTGCGTCCGCGCGAGACGGGGGACGGGGCGATTCCCTCGGGCAACTCGGTAGAGCTCATGAATCTCGTGCGCCTCTCGCGGATCACGGCGCGCCCGGAGTACGCGACGTACGCCGAGGAGCTGGTGCGCTCGGCGAGCGACGAGGTGTCGCTCGCGCCGTCAGCGTCCACCTTTCTCCTTTCCGCTCTGGACTTTCACCTCGGCCCCTCGCAGGAAATCGTGCTCTCGGGCCGCGACGTCTCCGCGTTTCAGCGCGCGGTGTTCGCGCGCTACGCGCCGAACAAAGTGGTCCTGCACCGCCCGCCCGGCGCCGCACCGTCCATCGTGAAGATCGCGCCGTACACCGAGCCGCAGCGCGCGATCGCGGGAAAGGCGACGGCGTACGTCTGCGAGAACTACTCGTGCAAGTTGCCGGTGACGGA
>DATLBM010000056.1:0-5346 GCA_035526885.1 Thermoanaerobaculia bacterium
ACGGAGAGACCGTGAGCGCGCGACTGCGCGGCCTTGTTGTTCGTGCGGATCACCGCGGCTGCAATCAGCTTCCGGACCTGGTCCGCCAGTCCGGCGATCGCCGCGAGCTCGCCGCGCGGAATGGCTGTCTTCTGCAGTTCCGGCTCGAGCGCACTGACGAATCCGAAGAGGTCGATGTAGTGAAACGTAGCGAATGCGCGCGCACTCTCGCGAGCTCGCGCCAGTGCATCCATCTCGCCCGGGATCAACTTGAGCAGCAATGCACCGAGTCCATCGAGCGAGGCGGCGAGAGCGTTCATCTGGGTGAGATCGACTGCAGACAGAGTCGCGAACGGATCACCTGCCGTCGCGGCCGCGTACGCGTCGACGATCGCGATTGCTCCCTCCCTGGGACCGTACGCCGCGGCGAGCGCCTTCAGCGCGACGTCGTACTTCCACCCTTCGGCGCGGATGTCCTCCTGCGACGCCACGAAGTACTGGCCGCAGTCCCTCAATTGAAAGGCCATCTCGACCAGGCCCATCATGCACGCGTCGAAGCCGAGGATTGCGAACGGCCCGTCGTTGCCGAGCGCGTCCCGCAGACCGGTGGCCAGCTCGCGGTTGTTCAGAAAATCACGGGACGAATCGTCCGGACCGATCGCCTTGACGAGCTTGAGCGACTCTTCGAGAACGACTTCGAAATTCACGAGGCCGGCGGAGCGGAGCATCGCTTTGACGACCGACCGATCCGTCTCGTGATGCTCGAGGAGTTTCTTGTAGACGAAGTCGAGCAGCCCGAGGCTGTGTGTCGGGAGCATCACGGCCATGTTTTTCGCGGGCCGCACGCGTTTGGCGGCGACGAGAAACTCGGTCAGCGCAGCAGCTTTCCCGAAGTTGATGTCGCCGAGTGCTTCGTCGGAGAGCGGCTCGAATCCTCGGGTCCCGAGGGCGAGTCGTTCAGCGTCGCGGCTCGGACGATCGATCTGGACGACCAACCCGATGCTGGCCGGGTCCAGGAGCTCCATCTCCTTGAGATCGACCTCCGCGGCCTTCGATAACGTATTGTCCGCCGCGATGAAGGCGAACACGCTCCACGGAGGCGCCATTACGGCGGCTTCTCTCATCGGCGCGCTTTCGACTTCGTGTTTCAGAAGGCCCGAGGGGTTGAAGATGCAGACCGAGCAACAGGTCTGCACTCCGGGACGCGCAGAGATGAACGGCATCGGTGGATCCACAGGCGTGTTGGCGCACATCCCGTAATAGATCGTGAATTCCGCCATGCACCGGCCGGCGATCACGTCCAGATCCCGAAGCGGCTCACTCGGCTCGTAGATGTCCGCCGCCGACTCGTTTCCGATGACGATCTCGACATCGCCTCCCGGTTCGAATCGCATGTGCCGGTCCGGGTTCGGGGAACCGTCGAGATTGAGCGACTGGAGGACGAAGTTGTCCGACTCGACATCCAGCTCCAGGAGCAGTTCCCTCGCGATCGGGAGCTTCGTCGTGCCCGCTTTGTTCACGAACGGCACCTGGACGGGGTCGGCGCCCGTGGTGCCGAGGACGCCCTGCGCGAAGTCCACCCTCGCAATCAACGGCGGGTCCGCTGCGAGTGGCGAGTTGAAAAAATCCGGATTGAGATCGCCGTTGCCCGGTACCAGTTCCTGGACCGTCGGCACCCAGCGGAGAGACGTGGCATTGGTCCTCGTCGGCGTACTGCTCGGCCTCGGGTCCGTGTCCCTCTTCAAACTGAGAACCTTATGGGGTCCTGCGGGATCGGTCACGATGGTCAGGCGTTCGTTGCGGAGGACGATGTGCCTCAGGCCGTCCGGACGGAGTTGCCCTTCCGGTCTGCGCGTGTTGCTGGCGGGGTAGCTCGCTTCCGGAAAGCGCACGTACGAGACCTGGTCGGGGATGATCGCGCGGTCGCCTTTGATGAGGAGCAGCGTGAACTGATCGCCTTCCAATGATTCGACACCGGCCATGATCCCGTGACATTTCACCCTCAGTTTGAACGCCATGGCGTCATCTCCTTCGTTCTCGGCCGCTGCCTTCGATCACCTGGAACGAAGACCAGTGGGCCGGCTCGGCATCGACAGGATCGCTGCTTCGCAGCATCCGCAGTTGTGCCTCACGCAACGCGGCGGGCGCATCACCGTCACGCGCATAGACGCGGTGAAACTCGGTGAGCAGCCGCTCGCTGCTGTCGTCTTCGACAGGAGCGATCGTGCTCACCACCGTCCGGACGCCTGCAGCGAAGAACGCGCGCGCCAGACTGAGGGCGCCTTCGCTGCGATGGGTCTTTCCCACGCCCGTTTCGCATCCGCCCAGCACGACCAGATCGAGATTCGAGAGGTCCATCGACTCGATCTCGCCCGCCGTGATCCTGCCGTTCGCCCCGACGAGCAGCGACGATCGCGATGGATTGCGGTGGTCGACGACGCTGTGTCCTCCGAAGTGGAGGAGGTCGTAGTCGCGCGCGACGCCGAGGAAGGATGCTGCGCCCGGCTCGGAGCCGGCGATGATCCGGCTCCGCCCGTATTGCGCGGCCGCGCGCTTCGCCTCCCGGGCAACGCGCGTGAGCGGCGCGAGGTCGTCGAAGCCGGCGGGCGGTTCGCTGCTCGCCACCGCGAGGATCGCGCGCGGCGTGGCGCGGTCGGTGGCGTGCGCGAAATGACGCGCGAGCAGGGTGGCGCTCGCGGCGACAGAGACGACATGCGATTCCACGACGTACGTGCCGTCCGCATGGAGGAGCGCGCTGAACGGAACGCTGTACAGGACGTCGTCCGGAATGAAGATGATCCGGCTGCCACGCGGCACGGCCGCCCGTTCGACCAGCAGCGCGCCGAGACGGCGAAGCGGATCCCGCGACGAGCCGCCGCTCGAACCGAACGACGAGTGCACGCTCTCGACGAGCGGACGGATGACGGCCTCGCCTGTGCCGGTGTCGAACGCGCGCACTCTTTCACGGCTGACGACGAACGTGATCAGACCGTACGCGTAAACCGTGTGTGTGATGAGAAACGTGTTCTCCGGCAACTGCTGTCGGATCTCGCGGAGCGGAAGAGGGCGCACCGGCCGATCCGAGGAGCGATCGAGGAGCTCGCGGGAGCGCAAGCGCTCGAGCAGGTCGAACGCATCGTCGACGCGCCCGCGGCGCAGCAGCAATACCGCGAGATCGACGAACACACGGTCCGCGCGGTCGAGGTACGCGATGCGCAGTGCGGCTTCGTCGACGATTCCTCGCTGGCTCTCGAGTTGTTCGATCCCGGCTCGGAAATCGCGCTCCGCAGCGGACGCGTCTCCGAGCCTGAGCTGAGCGCGGCCGCGTTCGAGGAGCAGTTGTACGAGATAGGCGCGCATCTCGAGCTCGCCGAAGAGGTCGATCGCACGCGACAGACTCTCGATGACGCGGCGATCATCCCGGTCGCGATAGGCGAAGGCCTCGACCGCGCTGGCATCCGCTTCGAGCCGCGCGCGTGTCGGGCCGTCCACGAGCGACGGCGCAATCCGGCGTACTTCAGCGAGGTCCGCGAGCGCATCCTCGCGCCGCCCCGCGCGGACGAGAATGGAGCTGCGCGAGACCAGGGCGTCCGCGACGCGCATCGTGTCCGCGCCGGCGCGCGCGAGGCGCACGACCCTGTCCTGAAAGACCACCGCGGCCGCCGCTCCCGCGCTCTCGAGCGAGAGCGTCGCCGCCACCTTCAGGATGCCATGCATCCGCCGCGGATCCTCGGCACGCGACGCCAGCAGGAGCGCTTTCCGGACGTGCATGCCGGTGCGCTCGTCATCGCCGAGGTAGAAGTAGGTGTCGGCCTGATTGACGTGCTGGGCGGCGACGTACTCGATCTCGCCGAGGCGTTCGTACGCGGGCAGTGCGCGCTGGTAGGAGCGGAGCGCAGCGCTGGCGTCGGGACGCGCCATCTCGATCAACCCGCTCAGCCAGTCGAGACGGGCGAAGAGCGTGATGAACTGTGCGCGCTGACCGGCGTATCGACTGCGCGCCGTCGCGATCCAGCGTTCCGCGTCCGCGTATTCGTACCGGCGGTAATGCGAAGTGACGATGCTCGGGATCATCAGTGCGTCGAAGGCCGCCGACCGTCCGCCCGCCAGTGCCGAGGCGCGCACGAACAATGCGCGCGCGCCTTCGTTGTCCGACGCATCGAGCGCCTTGTTCCCCTCGGCCGCAACGACGTAGGCACGCGCGAGCGCGGATGCGCCGGCCGCGGCGGCGTCGATATCGCGAATGGCGAAATCGAGGAGGCGTTCCTCCTGGACCGGCCTCGCGGCGACGATCATCCGCGCTGCATCGAGGGCGTGAACGGCGTCGATGGTCTTGCCGTTGGAGAGCGCCGCGCCCCATGCCGGCAGCAGCTCCTGTTCCACCATACGACGGGCACCGACCGGATATCGCCGGGCGAGAGCCCGCACCGTTTCGGTGCGTCCGGCGGTTGCCGCTTCGCGGAGGAGCGATTTGTCGCGCCGCCATTCATCTGCGACGGATGGCGCGGTATCGGACTGCAGGTGGCGGCGCGCTTCCGCCGCCCATGCGGAGCTCGCATCGGCGGCCAGGTACTGCCGCCATGTCGCGGCGGCCGCTTCGCGATCGCCGAGCTGTTCCAGGATCAGACCGCGATTGAAGAGGACGTCGGCCGACGGATCTGCATCACGCAACGCCTCGAGCGCACGGCAGAAGTCGAGCAGCGATTCGGTGGCGAGGCCGCGCATGTAGTACGCGGCGGCGACGTCGACGGGCGTGCGCGCCGGGCCGGCGCGGCCGAGGTCGGCGAGAGCTTTCGTCCATTCGCCGTGCAGAAGATTCGTCAGCCCCGGCTCTGCATCCATCGCCAGGCGTTCCGTCTTGGTGACGTTCGTGCGGAGTGCGGGGGAGCGCGGCGCGGTGCCGAAGAACGCGGCGTATGTGGACGATCCGGACAGGCGCGGCTCGATCAGACGATGCCCGCCCTCGACTGCCAGGTCGAGGACGATCTCCCTCGCCGAGCGACGGCGCAGCGTTGCATTCGTCGCCAGCAGAACGACCAGCAACGCGATCGCGACGGTTCCTGCCACGACAAGACGCTTCCGGCCAAGGGCGCGCATGGCGAGCATAGGTTCTGATGTTGCGGCCGTCACGCTGAAGTGAGTGACGCACGCTCCCGAATTCCCTCTCGGTCGCCCATTGTCGCGCGAACTCGCGCGAATGGTGCGTTCATGGGTCGAGGTCGAACCCTAAAACCGCGGCCAGTGCCGTAACTGCGTCGGCGTCGACGTGCGCACGTACAGCACCGCGTCGAACTTCGCGCCGAGGTCGGCTTCGACGTCGAGGGTGGGGCGGGTGCGATCGACGACGGTGGAGCCGGCGAAGCGCAG
>DATLBM010000057.1:0-3398 GCA_035526885.1 Thermoanaerobaculia bacterium
GCCGTGACGAAGAAGTTCGGCACGTGCGTCTGCGTCACGGGGATCTGCACCAGCTTCGCGGTGCCGTCCATGTGGATGACCTGCGTGTCCAGAAGATCGTCCGCGCCGGTGCTGAACACGACCCAGCGTCCGCTGGCCGGCGTGACGACGATGAGCGACGCCGTGTCGCCGAGGCGGACGGTGTCCTTGTCGAGGATGAGGTCGAGGCCGGAGGCGCGGTAGCCGAGCTCCGTCGTGGCGCGATCGGTCACCCACACCGCGGTCTCGGTCGTGACGACGTCGCGTGCGCGCGAACCGTCCTCGCTGCGCCAGAGAATCGCGTAGTAGCCGGTCGTGCGCGGCGTGAACGTCAGCGTGGCCTCGCCTTTTGCGTTCGTGGTGAGCTTCGTGGTCAGGACTTCCTCGTCGACGTAGCGCTTCTTCCACTGCCGGCGCACGACTTTCACCGTGCCGGTGGTCTGCACCGGTTTGTCGTTCGCGTCGATGGCTTTGAAGTCCACGGACACGCTGTCGCCGGGGCGATAGACGCGATGCTCGGGCTGCGCCATCACGGAATAGCGCTGGCGCATGACGCGCACGCTGCCCTCGCCGCGCACTTCGCGGCGTGACGCGTCGACCACGCGCGCCTCGATGCGATACGTCGAGTCCGTGCCGTCGCGCGGCGTGTCGATGCGCAGCGTGGCGATGCCGCTCGCGTCCGTGGTCAGCGTCTGCCGGCTGATGACCGTGCCGCCGTAGCCCATCGCGGGCGGCTCGTAATACCAGTCGTACTCGCGCCACGGGTACCACCAGCGATTGAAGGGCTGCTGATAGACGACCGCCTCGACGGTGGCGTTGGCCACCGGGCCGCCGAAGTAGTACGTGGCCTCGATGTTGGCTTCGATCTGATCGCCGAGGCGGTACTGCTTCCCTTCCGGCGTATCGACTTTCACCTGGAACTCGGGGAGCTTGTACTCCTCGAGACGAAACAGCTGCGCGCTCCCGCGCACGTTGTTCTCGTTGCCGCGCGCGACGAAGGTGATCGTGTAGACGCCGAGGGGCATCGACTCGGTGAGTTTGAGGTCGCCGGAGAAGGCGCCGAACGCGTTCAGCGTGGCCGCGCCCTTCACGACCTTCTCGCCGCGCGGGCTGGTGATGATGTAGTCGAGCTGCGCGTTGGCGGGCGTCGTCCACTGCTCGCGCTCGCGGATGCGCGCGATCATCTTCCACTGCACCGTTTCGTTCGGCCGGTACGCGGGACGATCGGTGAAGGCGTAGATGCGCCACTGCGCCGACGTGTCGCGTCCGCCGTACCAGTAGCCCCAGGTCTGATGGAAGGCCTGGCGTGCGCCGGCCGCGGCGGTGATGAGCATCGCGCCGTCCCCGTGGCTGCGCTTGATCCGCGCCAGGCCGTCGGCGTTCGTCTGACCGTCCATGGTCACGTACTTTTCGCTCTCGTACTGCTGCACGGTGTGCACGCGCGCGTTCGGGATGGGCTGGCCGGTGTTCACGTCGGAGACGAAGACGTCGACGTGCTCTTTCCCCTGGTGCACGATGATGTGCGCGTCGGTGACGAGGAGGAATTGCTTCGTCGATTCCTTCTCGCCGCGCGCCGTGAGGACGTACGCACCGATGGGCAGGCGCGGCTCGATGGGCACGCGCGCGCTGCCGGGAATGTGCTCGCCGCTGTCGTTGGTGTCATACGTCCAGCGGCGTACGACCGCGCCGTCGTTGGGCAACTCGTTCATCCACTCGCGATACCGGAAGCCGCTCACTTTCGTGAGATCGACGCTGCGCACGGTCAGCTCGATCTGCTTCACGTTGCGCCAGGCCAGATACAGCTCCTGCTCGGACTCGGGCACGAAGGTGCCGGCCACGGACGCCTGCACGTTCACGGCGAGGATGGCGTCGATCTGCTGCTGCGCGTCGTCGCGATACTCGCTCTCGCCTTCCTTGAACTCGCGGAGGATGCGGCGATAGAGCTCGAGTGCGCGCGCGTAGTCATTGCCTTGCGAGGACGCGAGAAAGTACAGCGCGTCGTCGTAGAGATCGGACTTGCGTCCGATGTTCGCGATCTCTTCGAGGAGCTCGAGGGCACGCTCGCGATCGGCGGGCTGGCCGGTGCCGAGGTATTGGCGGGCCAGGATGAAGCGTGCGCGGGCGCGGTCCTGCGGGGTTTCCGCGATCTGCACCGCGTTGACCATGACGTCGCGCGGCACGGCCCAGATCTGGTTGTCGTCGCCGACCCACTTCCAGACCAGGTCGAGATAGTGACGGCGCGCGCGCGGCAGATCGCTGCTGCCGGCCCAGTAATCGAGCGCGGCGCGGAACCACTGCGGCTCGCGCGTGACGTCGGCCAGGGTCTCGTTCGCCGCCGCCCACACGTCGTCGTGAGCGGTTTTGGCGATCAGCTCCTCGAGCGACGCGCGCGCGCCGGCGGGCAACTCGCTGCTGGCGGCGAACGCCGCGCGCAAGGCGGTGTCGGCGAGACGGAACGTGACCCAACGCTTCTCATCGTCGGGCGCGACCTTCGCGGCCTGTTCGTAGAGATCATGCGCGCGGCTGAACGATTTCTCCGCGTACTCGCGCTCGGCGTCGGCCTTGAGCTTCGTGTACGAGAGCGGCTGCGCCGCCGCGACGGAGAGCAGCAGCAAAGCGACGAGAGAAAGAACGGCGATCTTGCGCATCACGCGCTATAGGACGGCGCGCGGGGCGAAAAAGCAACCGCGGCGGTTGGCGGTTGGCGGTTCGTAGGCGTCCGCGGCATCACAAGCAACAGGCGCGAGTCGTGCGGCCACCAACCGTCAACCGCCAACCGTCAACCGCCAACCGACTTCTTCAACCACGCCTCCACTTCCTCCGGATGGAAGCCGAACGGGCCCGGCTCGCCTTTGTAGACGATCACGCCGTTCGCATCGAGGATGTAGAAGCGTTCCGGCCAGCCCGCGTAGACCTTCTCCACGCGGTCATCCATTTCGTCGATGGCCAGGGGGATGGGATAGCGGAAGCGTTTGACGAAGTCGTTGGCGATGGTCACGCGGTCGCCGAGGTTTTTCGGCTGGCGGTAGCAGACGTTTTCCGTCTCGTTCGAGTCCATCTGCCATTCGTCGAGCGGATGGGCCTCGCGGATGTAGACGGTCTGGAAGCGCACGCGGTTGCCGTACCGCGCGTGCATGTTGCGGAGCCGGTCGACCGACCGGCGGAAGGGAGGTCAGGTGAAGCTGCCGAAGATGAGCACTGCCGGCTTGCCCGCCTCCAGCAGCGGTTGCCGCGATTTTCCGTCCAGCGCGACCAGCATCGCCGCCGGCGCGCGATCGCCCACTTTCAGATCGCCGTCCCGCCGCTGGTCGTAGCGGATCATGCCGATGACGTTGCGCGGTCCGATCTTCGCGACGGCCACGCCGCCCGCGACGACGACC
>DATLBM010000058.1:0-2095 GCA_035526885.1 Thermoanaerobaculia bacterium
GAGAAAGTCACGGTGTACGAAACGCTGCGTCTCTTTCGCTCGTTCTATCGCAACGGCCGCGATCCCGATGAGCTGATGCGCGCGCTCTCGCTGGATGAGAAGCGCAACGCGCGCGTGGGCAAGCTCTCGGGCGGACAGAAACAGCGTCTCGGCGTCGCCTGCGCGCTCGTCGGCGAGCCGGAGATCCTCTTCCTCGACGAGCCCACCACCGGACTCGATCCGCAGAGCCGCCTGCAGCTCTGGGAAGTGGTGACCGGCTATCGCGCGCGGGGCGGAACGATTCTGCTGACCACGCACTACATGGAGGAAGCGGAGCGCCTCTGTGATCGCATCGCCATCATCGATCACGGCAAGCGCATCGCCCTCGGCACTCCCAAAGAGCTGATCGCGAAGCTCGAGGCCCCGCACGTCATCGAGTTGATCACCGCTCCGGAGCTCGAGGCCGAGGCGTTCCACTCCATCGAGGGATTTCACGGGGCGGCGAAACGTGCCGAGGCGTGGCAGTTGCGCGTCGACTCGCTGGCCGTGGCGGTGCCGCAGCTCATGACCATCGTCGAGTCGCGCGGAGTGCATCTGGAGACGCTGTCCACGCACGCGGCGACGCTGGAGGATCTGTTCGTGGCGCTGACGGGAAGGGAGCTGCGCGATGCCTGAGAGGCGCCACACGAATTCCGCGCTCGCGGAGCTGACCACCTTCCGTCTCAAGGAATTCATCCGCGAGCCGGACGCCGTGTTCTGGGTGTTCGTCTTCCCGTTGCTGCTCACGCTCGCGCTGGGATTCGCGTTCCGCGAGAAGCCGCCCGAGAAGATTCCGGTCGGCGTCGTGGAAGGCGTTGCGGCGCAGAAGCATCTCGCGGCGATGAAGAAATCGCCGGCGCTGCTCCCGCGCGTCTACTCGGTCGAAGCGGGACGCGAGCAGTTGCGCCGCGGCAAGATCTCGCTGCTCGTCGAAGGCGGCGACGTGCCGGAGTATCGCTACGACGCCACGCGTCCCGAGTCGCGCACGGCGCGCGTGGAAGTCGACGACGCGCTGCAGGGCGGCGCCGGCCGCCGCAACGCGTTCCAGGCGAAGGAAGTGAAAGTCGCGGAGCAGGGCTCGCGCTACGTCGACTTCCTCGTGCCCGGACTGATCGCCATGAACCTCATGGGCACGGGCATGTGGAGCATCGGCTTCGCGGTCGTCAACGCGCGCCTCAAAAAGCTGCTCAAGCGGTTTCTGGCGACGCCGATGCGCAAGTGGCAGTTCCTCGTCGCGCAGTTCATCTCGCGGCTGGTCTTTCTCGTGTTCGAAGTGGCGGTGGTGACGACGTTCGCGTGGCTGGTGTTCGACGTGGAGATCCGCGGCTCGTTTCTGCTCTTCGCCCTCGTCTGTCTCCTCGGCGGCGCCGCGTTCGCAGGCCTGGGCATCCTCATCTCCTCGCGTGCGAAGACGCTGGAGGCGGTGAGCGGATTGATGAACGTGGTCATGATGCCGATGTGGATCTGTTCGGGCGTGTTCTTCTCGTACGAGCGATTCCCGGACGCGGTGAAGCCGGTCATCCGCGCGCTGCCGCTGACCGCACTCGCCGACGCGCTGCGCGCCGTGATGAACGACGGCAGCGCGAACGTGCTGCCGCAGATCATCAATCTGGTTCTATGGACGATCGTCAGCGGGTTCGTGGGCCTGAAGATTTTTCGCTGGAGCTAGTTTCGGTGTCATCCTGAGCCGCCGCAGCGAAGCGGAGGACGGTCGAAGGACCTTCCCCGTTGCGTGGCACGCTGGAAGGTCCTTCGACTTCGCTGCGCTTCGCTCAGGATGACACGCGTTTCGCAGCGAAGCGGAGGACGGTCGAAGGACCTTCCCCGTTGCGTGGCACGGTAGAAGGTCCTTCGACTTCGCTGCGCTTCGCTCAGGATGACACGCGTTTCGCGTCGAAGCTCACCACCTCGCGCTCGTTCGTCATCCACAACCGAAATCCTCTGTCGTTCGAGAGGTAGTGCAGGATCGTGGGACGGAATCCCGCACGGCACGGCAGCGGCGTTTTCAGATCTTCAAGTCGCGCGGGGTAATCGCCATCGAGTTGCATCAGCGCGCTGCGCACTTCGGGTCCGCGCG
>DATLBM010000059.1:0-5081 GCA_035526885.1 Thermoanaerobaculia bacterium
CGTCGATTGGCGCGCGCGCGAGGCGCGGTTCATCTGCTCATTACCCGAAGCAATCGTGAACAGCATCCTGCAGCGGGCGGCGCTCCTGTTGGCGGCGGGCTGAAAGACCAGCGCCGAGGGTAGGGATTCGCGGCGCGGCGCACCTCCTCTGCGGAGGGAGAGAGAAAACATGCAGCAGATCAATATCAGTATCAGTGCGCAGGGCGTCCGGAGTCTTCGGTTCCGGCAGCGCCGTGACCATCGCCAGCCCGGACGTGCCTGCCGGCGGGCAGGCCATCGGATGGATCACGTTCGTCCCGTTTCTCAACAGCACGATCTCCTGGGAGGAGGCATAGCATGAACGTGAACGTCAACACGACGGCACCCGCCACTCCCGGCTCGCGTTACACGGTCGACAACGGTTTGCGCTTCACCGAATCCGGCGCCGGCTTTCCGGGCGGCGGCACGATCAGAAACGCGAGCAGCGGCCCGAAAGTCGACGCCACGCCGGTCCGCCTCACCGGCGGCGCCGTGAACCTCACCTACAACGATGCGACGGGGGGGTTCGACCAGCAATGACCGCGACGCAGTATTCATTGCTGATCAAATTCGACGCCGCGGGCCTCACCAGCGTCATCAAGTCGGGGCAGTTCGTGACCGTCGTGCACTCGGCCACCGATCCGGGCAGCCCGCCCGTGGCCTGGATCTCGTTTCTGCCCATGGAGGTCAACTCCGTGCAGTGGGACTCGTCGTTCGCCGTGTACCAGTGCCACTCGCCGATTCCCACGCCGATCCCCGTCATCAGTCCGATGAGCGCGCACCTCGGCCACACGTACACCCTCGGTACGAACGGTTTGTTTCACGGGACGACGGAGGGACCCTCCGACGTCGCCACGATCGTCAACGGCACGGCTCAGGCGATGGGCGTCGGTCTGGCCGTCTCGTTCACGATGAACGGCAGCCTCGATCAGCTGGAGGCCATCGATGTCGTTACGCTGCAGCCGGGAGCGCAGGGCGCGTTCGCACCGGGCAGCATCGTCTCGATATTTCTGACCGGCTCGATGAAGAGCGGGAGCGTGTTGAGCGGGGTGCCCGCGTCCGCGCTGTCAATCGACAGCTCGTCGCATCCGTTCATGAGCGTCAGCTATGACGATGCGACGGGAACGTTCCGGATGTAACGAAAAGTCAGCGGCGGGCGAAGCAGAGCGCGATCTGTTCCGGTACGTCGTCGTCACGGGCCGTCGCCCTCCCAAGGAGAACGACGGCCACGACGGACGCTTTTCCAACTATCGATACAGCCACACCCGCAGCAGCGACACCAGCTGCTGCGCGTCGATCGGCTTGGTGATGTAGTCGCTGGCGCCGGCTTCCATGCACTTCTCGCGGTCGCCTTTCATGGCCTTTGCCGTGAGCGCGATCATGGGGAGGTTGCGGTACTCCTCCATCGCGCGGATGCGGCGCATGGCCTCGTAGCCGTCCATCTCCGGCATCATCACGTCCATCAGCACGACGTCGATGTCGTCGTTCTGGTTGAGCGCGTCGATGCCTTCCTGGCCGCTCTCCGCGTAGAGGACCTTCATCTTGTGCCGCTCCAGCAGTGACGTCAGCGCGTAGATGTTGCGCATGTCGTCGTCGACGATGAGCGCCTTCTTCCCCGCCAGCACCGGATCCGACTCGTGCAGTTGCTCGAGCATCTTCCGCTTCTGCTCCGGCAGATTCTCCTCGACGCGGTGCAGGAACAGCGCGGTCTCGTCGAGCAGGCGGTCCGGCGAGCGGACGTCCTTGACGATGATCGCATCGGCCATCCGCTTCAGATCGTTCTCTTCCTTCCGCGACAGATCGCGGCCGGTGTAGACGACGATCGGCACGTCGGTGACCTGCAGCTCGTTCTTCATGCGGTTGATGAAGTCGAAGCCGGTCATGTCGGGGAGTCCGAGGTCGAGGACCATGCAGTCGAAGCGGCGTTCGGCCAGAAGATTCAACGCCTCTTCGCCCGTGCCCACCGCGGTGATGTCGACGTCGCCCTCACCGATCAGCTCCACGATCGCCTGGCGCTGCTGTTCGTTGTCTTCGACCACGAGCAGCGTCTTGTTGGCGCGATCGAGGAAGCCCGAGATCTTGCCGAAGGCGTCATCCAGGGCGTCCTTCGTGACCGGCTTCTGCATCTGCGCGAATGCGCCGAGGCGCAGACCGCGCGACGTTTCCTCGTCGCCGGAGATGATGTGCACCGGGATGTGGCGCGTGACGCGATCGTGCTTGAGGCGATCGAGCACCGTCCACCCCTCCATGTCCGGCAGCGCGATGTCGAGCGTGATCGCGTCGGGGCGATAACGCGCGGCCAGTTGCAGCGCACCTTCGCCGCGCGTGGCCACGATTCCCTTGAAGCCTTTGTCGCGGGCCATGTCCAAAAGAATGCGGGCGAAGTTCAGGTCGTCCTCGACGATCATCACCGTGCGGTCGCCCGGACGAATGGAGTCGCGATCGTCCGGCACCTGCTCTTCGACCACGACCATCTGCGGCGTTTCGCCCGTGCTGCCGCGCGCCTCGCGCTCCTGGCGATCCGCCGACGTCTCGCTGGCGAAGTCCGGGAAGGACAGCGGCATGCGCTGTGTCTGCGGTGAAGTGGTCGTCTCGAGCGGGCGCTCGACGGCGCGCTCGCGGCGGCCGTTCGGCGCCACATACGTCTGCGGCAGATAGAACGTGAACGTCGAGCCGAGGCCCGGCTCGCTCTCCACGCGGATCTCGCCGCCGAGCAGTCGCGCGATCTCGCGGCTGATCGACAGTCCGAGGCCCGTGCCGCCGAACTTGCGCGTCGTCGAAGCGTCAGCCTGCTGGAACGCCTCGAAGATGATCCGCTGCTTGTCCTCGGGGATGCCGATGCCCGTGTCGGTCACGCTGAACGCGATGACGCGGTCCGCGCGATCAAGCACCTCGGGCCCCGCCGACCAGCCGCCGGTCGCGGTTTCCATGCGCAGCTTCACGCCGCCCTTCTCGGTGAACTTGAACGCGTTGCCGAGCAGGTTCTTGAGCACCTGCTGCAGTCGCATCGGATCGGTGTGAATGGCGTTCGGCAGGTTGTCCCCCTGCTCGATGGTCAGGTCGAGGCCCTTGTCGTTGGCCACCTGGCGGAACGTGCGGTCGGTGAGCTCGCCGATCTCGCGGAACGAGACGTCGCTGAGTGCGACCGTCATCATGCCCGACTCGATCTTCGACAGATCGAGGATGTCGTTGATCAGCGTGAGCAGATCCTGTCCCGATGCGTGGATGGTTTTCGCGAACTCGACCTGCTTGTCGGTGAGGTTCGAGTCCGGATTGTCGGCCAGCAGCTTGGCCAGGATGAGCAGCGAGTTGAGCGGCGTGCGCAGCTCGTGCGACATGTTCGCCATGAACTCGCTCTTGTACTTCGACGTGATGGCGAGCTGCCGCGCCTTCTCCTCGAGCTGGCGCTTGGCCGTTTCGACCTCGCGGTTCTTCTGTTCGACTTCCTCGTTCTGCGCGGTGAGCAGCCGCGCCTTCTCCTCCAGCTCTTCGTTGGTCTGCTGCAGCTCTTCCTGCTGCTGCTTGAGCAGCTCTTCCGAGGCCTGCAGCGACTTGGCCTGGGACTCGAGGCGCTTGTTGGTCTCGGTCAGCTCTTCCTGCTGCGTCTGCAGCTCCTCGGCGAGCGACTGGGACTGCGCCAGCAGCTCCTCGGTGCGCATGTTCGCCTGGATCGTGTTCAGCACGACGCCGATCGACTCGGTGAGCTGATCGAGCAGCGACTGGTACGTCTCCGTGAAGCGCGAGAAGCTGGCCAGCTCCATCACCGCCAGCACCTGGCCTTCGAAGACGATCGGCAGCACGATGATGTTCATCGGCTTCGCTTCGCCGAGGCCGGAGTTGATCTGCACGTAGTCGTTGGGGGCGTCGGTGATGAGGATGCGCTGCTTCTCGAACGCCGCCTGCCCGACCAGCGACTCGCCGACGTGGAACTCCTTGTTGAGGTGCTTGCGCTCCTTGTAGGCATACGTGGCGGCCAGCCTGAGCACCGGCTCGCTCCCGATCGTGTCCATCGTGTAGAAGACGCCGTGCGCGGCGCTGACCACGGGCGCCAGCTCGCTGAGGATCATCTGCGACACGGTCTGCAGGTTCTTCTGTCCCTGCATCATGCGCGTGAACTTGGCCAGGTTGGTCTTCAGCCAGTCCTGCTCCGCGTTGCGCGAGGTGGTCTCGCGCAGGTTGCGGATCATCTCGTTGATGTTGCCCTTGAGTGCCGCGAGCTCGCCCTGCGCTTCGACGGTGATGTTGCGCGTGAGGTCGCCCTTGGTCACGGCCGTGGCGACGTCCGCGATGGCGCGCACCTGCGTGGTGAGGTTGGCGGCCAGCTGGTTGACGTTGTCCGTCAGGTCGCGCCAGGTACCCGCGGCGCCCGGCACGTTGGCCTGGCCGCCGAGGCGTCCCTCGACGCCCACTTCGCGCGCCACCGTGGTGACCTGATCGGCGAACGTGGCCAGGGTCTCGATCATGTCGTTGATCGTGTCGCCCAGCTCCGCGATCTCGCCTCGTGCTTCGACGGCGAGCTTCTGTTTCAGGTTGCCTTTCGCGATGGCCGTCACGACGCGCGCGATGCCGCGCACCTGCGCCGTGAGGTTCGACGCCATCATGTTGACGTTGTCGGTGAGGTCCTTCCACGTGCCGGCCACGCCCTTGACCTGCGCCTGGCCGCCCAGCTTCCCTTCCGTGCCCACTTCGCGCGCCACGCGCGTGACTTCCGAGGCGAAGGAGTTGAGCTGATCGACCATCGTGTTGATGGTGTCCTTCAGCTCCAGGATCTCGCCCTTGACGTCGACGGTGATCTTCTTCGACAGGTCGCCGTTGGCCACCGCCGTGGTCACCTGCGCGATGTTGCGCACCTGAGAGGTCAGGTTGGACGCCATCATGTTGACGTTGTCCGTGAGGTCCTTCCACGTACCGCTGACGCCCTTGACCTGCGCCTGGCCACCGAGACGGCCTTCGGTGCCGACCTCGCGCGCCACGCGCGTCACTTCCGAGGCGAAGGAATTCAGCTGATCGACCATCGTGTTGATTGTCGATTTCAGCTCCAGCACCTCGCCCTTCACGTCGAC
>DATLBM010000060.1:0-7884 GCA_035526885.1 Thermoanaerobaculia bacterium
CCCGGCCGGCAGCGCTTGTTGGCCCAGCCCGAACGCACCGTGTACTAACTGAACGCGGCTCTCGGCAGCCGCACGTGTTGCCGTAAGCGCTGCCGGCCGTGCCGGCCCGCCGGAGGCCTCTCGTGGGTGGTGGGCGCGCGATGGGCCGCGCGCCGGCTACGGGTAGTACCCGCGGATCGTTTTCACCTTGCCTTCGGCTGCCTGCACCGTCACTTCGCGCCACTTGCCGCCTGCCTTCACGTCGGCGGCGGGGTAGAAGCCGAGGACGTATTGCGAGCGGAGCTCGTTCTGGATGTCGGTGTAGATCTTCGAGAGCTCGCCGACCGTGTCGATGTAGTACGACGTGCCGCCCGTTTCGCCCGCCAGGCGGTTCAGTTTCGACTTCACTTCGATGTCCATGCCGTGGATGCTGATGCCCACCGTGTAGATCGGCACCGCCGCGCGCTGCGCGTATTCGAGCGCCTGCTCGAACGAGAACTTCGAGACCGTGTCGCGGCCGTCGGTGAGCAGGATGAGCGCCTTCTGTCCTTTGACGCCGCTGAAGTTGTAGAGCGAGTAGACCACCGCGTCGTAGAGCGCGGTCGATTCCTCGGCGCGCATTTTGGCCAGGCCCGAGTAGATGTCCTTCAGATCCGGGGACCACTTCTGCACGATGTGCGGCTGCGAGTCGAAGGCCACGAGGAAAGCCTTGTCGCCTTTGCGCATGACGTTGCCGAAGAAGGCCGCGCCGGCGTCGCGCGCGACGGCGATGCGATCCTCCATCGATCCCGATGTATCGACCGCCATCCCGATGGAGAGCGGCAGGTCCTTCACGTGCTCGAACTTGGCGAGCTTCACGGGCTGCCCTTCGTCGAGCACCTTGAACGACTGCTCCTGCAGATCGTTCACGGGCTTGCCGCCGGCCAGCACGGTCGTCGGCAACTCGACCAGGTGCACTTCGACGTTGGCCATGAACTCCGGCGTGTTGACCATGACCACGTCTTCGACGGGATCCGCTTCCGGATCCTTGAGCATGGCCACCGCGCGCAGATAGCCGACGCCGTCCGCGCTGGGGATGTTCACGGTCTGCACGAACGGCGGATCGTAGAGCGTGGCCACGCGCGTCTCGTTCCAGTACAGCTCCACCGACCCGAGCTCTTTGCCCTCGGGCACCTTCACTTCCATCTCCACCTTGGTCGGTCCGCTGAGCTTCGGCGCGACGCGCGGCGAGGCGATGCGCACGCGGAACGGGTCCGTGCCGGTGTTCACGACCACTTCGTCGCCGGTGATCGGCGCGCCGTGCGAGTCGATGGCCACCACGCGCACGCGGCGCGAGCGGGGCATCGTGCCGAAGTCGAGATCGAGCTTGTACGGCGGCGAGCGGCGCGTGGCCACTTTCTTCCCGTCGAGATAGAACTCGACCGCGCTGATGCCGCCGCCGGTGACCAGCGTCTGGATGGTCTGCAGTCCGCTGATGACTTCATCGGTCAGCGGGACGATGCGCAGCGACGCGCGCGACGACTGCATCTCCTGCTGGATGGTCGCCAGCGCCGTCGTCTCCTCGGTCGGCTTCGGCGCGGTGGCGGCCATCTCCGGCACGACCGCGTCGGAGGAGAGGATGGTCTGCGCGTTCGTGGCCGTGTCGGTGAGCTTCACCCGCACCGAGTACGTCGCGGGCCGCAGCGGACGGTCGATGACGATGGGCAGCTTCTCGTCCTGGACGTCGCCCGGATAGTCGAAGCGATAGCGGAAGCGCTCCCACATCTTGCCGTCGCGCAACACTTCGCCGACCACGTCCAGGGTGTAGACGCTCACGTCGTTCACGGTCGTGATCTTGAGCTGCGAGCGCGGCACGAGGATGGTCAGCTGCGCGTCGGTCTTCGATCCGTCGCTGGACGGATAGGCGAGCGTCATGGCCGCCTCCAGCTTCGGCGCCTTCGGATCGGCGACGACGGACGAGCGGAGGATGCGATTCACGTCCTCCTCGTTGACCGGCGGCGGCGTGTAGATCTTCATCATGCGGTCTTCGTTGAGACGCATGTAGTTGATGCCGGCCATGATGGCCTCGCCGTCTTTGCACTCGGTGTACGTGTTGAGAGGCAGCGTGCCGCGCGACTCGATGTCGTTGCCGATCAGCTTCTGCACGCCGTCGATGCGCGGGCTCCACAGACGCCACACGCGATCGTTGCGGTTCTGGAAGAACAGCAGCGAGACGTCGCGGCCGTAGCCGGGCAGGTACGGGTAGTACCAGATCTGCAGCGGGACGAAGTACTGCGTGCAGTTCGCCTCGACCAGCATCGCGGGCGTGCCGTGGATGAGGTAGATGCGTCCGCGATCGGACATGATCTGGTCGAACTTCGTGCGCACCAGCTCGAGGCGCTCGTAGTAGTCCTCGCGGTAGGCGTGGCCGGTGGTGCCGGCGGCGATGTCGCGCCGCCGCCAGAAGTCCTCGATGAACACGTCGCGCTGCGCCTCGGTCTCCAGGCGCAGGAACGTGTCGCGCTCGCCCTCGGTGAGGATCGGCTCGACTTCCAGGAGGAAGCTCCGATGTTTGTCGGAGAGCTTCGCCACGCGCTCCTTGCGCTCCGCGCGCGTGAGCGGCTTGCTCGAGTCCGCGGCAACGGCGGTCAGCGCGATGGTCAGTGAGAAGAGGGCAATCAGTACGCGCTTCACGGGAAGTAGCCCTTGATGGTCTTCGCTTTCCCCTCGCTCGTCTGCACCGTCACTTCGCGCCACTTGCCGCCGGTCTTCACGTCCGGAGCGGGGTAGAAGCCGAGGATGTACTGCGAGCGAAGCTCGTTCTCGATCTCGTCGTAGACGCGCTGCAGCTCGCGGGCCTGCTCGATGTAGTACGTCGAGCCGCCCGTCTCCGTGGAGAGCTTGCCGAGCTTGTAGCGGACGTCGATCTCATTGCCGCGGATGGCGATGCCGATGGTGTAGATCGGCACCGCGGCGCGGCGCGCGTACTCGACCACCTGGTCGAACTCGAACTTCGAGGCCGTGTCCTTGCCGTCGCTGATGACGATCAGCGCCTTCTGTCCGCGCACGCCCTGGAAGTTGTAGAGCGAGTACACGATCGCGTCGTACAGCGCCGTCGACTCCTCGGCACGCAGCTTGGCCAGTCCCGCGTGCAGGTCGGAGACTTTGGTCGACCACTTCTGCACGAGCTGCGGCTCGGTGTCGAAGGCGACGAGGAAGGCGCGGTCGCCGCGTTTCATCACCTTCTCGAAGAACTGCGCGCCCGCTTTCTGCGCCTCGTCCATGCGCGGCTGCATCGATCCCGAGGAGTCGATGGCCATGCCGATGGAGAGCGGGAGATTCCTCACGAACTCGAACTTGGCCAGCGACACCGGCTTGCCCTCGTCGAGCACCTTGAACGACTTCTCGTTCAGCGTGCTGTTTGGTTTGCCGTTGACGAGCACCGTCGTGGGCAACTCGACGAGATGCACGTCGAGCTGCTCCATGTACGCGGGCGTGTTCACCATGACCACGTCCTCGGTCGGCGGGACGCTTTCATTCTTCAGCGTGGCCACGGCGCGCAGATAGCCGACGCCTTCGGTGGCCGGAATGGTCACGGTCTGCACGAACGGCGGGTCGTACAGCGTGGCCACGCGCGTCTCGTTCCAGAAGAGCTCCAGTGCGCGCAACTCCTCGCCGCCGGGCACGTTCACATCCATCTCCACGCGCGACGGCCCTTGCAGGTGCGGGGCAATGCGCGGCGAGACGATGCGCACTTTGAAGGGATCGGTACCCGTGTTCACGACGATGTCGTCGCCGGTGATCGGCTCGTTCTTCTCGTTCAGCGCCACGGCGCGGATGCGGCGCATCTGCGGCACGATGCCGAAGTCGAAGTCGAGCGAGTACGGCGGCGTGCGGCGCACGGCGATCTTGCGTCCGTCCAGCCAGAACTCCACGCCGCGAATGGCCGAGCCGCTGACCATCGTCTCGATGGTGTGAATGCCGCTGACGATCTCGTCGTCCGGCGGCACGATGCGCAGCCGCGTCTCGTCGGTCTGGAAGTCTTTGCGAATGTCCGCGACGCTGCGCGCCGGCAGCGTTGGTGCGACCGAGGCGACTTCTGCTTCGGCGACAGGCGTGGGGGTGAAGATCTCCGGCACCTGCAGCGGCGTCTCGATCACTGCCTCCGCGCCCGTGTTCGCGTCGATCACCTTGATGCGCGAGATGTACTCCGCCGGCCGCAGCAGGCGATCGATGACGATGGGAAGCTTGTCGCCTTGCACGTCGCCCGGGAAGTCGAAGCGATAGCGGTACTTCTCCCAGATGTTCCCGTTCTTCAGCACTTCGCCCGTGACGTCGACCGTGTACATCTCCGCGCCCGAGACTTCGGCAGGCGTGATCTCCGACTTCGGCACGAGCAGCATCATCTGCACGTCCGTGCGGCTGCCGTCCTTGGCCGGATAGCGCACGCTGAACTCGGCGTTCAGCTTCGGCGCGTTCGGATTCGAGATCACCATCGAGCGCATGATCTTCTGCATGTCTTCGCTGTTGATCTGCGGCGGCTCGAAGAGCTTGAGCGCGTCGATGCGCGTCTGCACCATGGACGTGATGGCGCGCATCACTTCGTCGCCGTTCGTGCATTCGAGCTGGATGCGGCTGATGTACGCGTACGGGCTGTTCGAGCTCTCCAGCATGCGCCGCGCGCTGGCGGGATCGCCCTGGAACGACGCCGACTCCGTGGCCAGCAGATCGCTGATGGCCACCGAGCCGCCGAGGGGATTCCAGAGGCGGTACTCGTTCGAGTAGCGCGGCTTGTAGAAGAGGAGACGCAACTGCGAGCCGATGCCCGGGATGCGGTCGTAGCGCCAGATCTCGATCGGCTGCAGCAGGCGCGAACAGTCGGTGCGCATGGCGTCGCTGGGCGGGCCGTGCAGGAGGAAGATCTTCGCGCGATCGTTCGTCAGGGTCTTGAACTGCGCCTTCGCCACCTCCAGGCGCTGGTAGTACATGTCCCTGAACGCGCGGTTGGTGGTGCCCTGCATGGCGTCGCGGCGGCGCCAGAAGTCCTCGATGAACGAGTCGCGTTGCGCGTCGGTTTCGAGAGTGAGAAAGGTGTCGAGCTCGGGGCCGAGGAAGATCGGCTCGGTGTCGGAGACGAAGTCCTGGAAGCGGACGTCGAGCTTGGCCACGCGCGCCGCGCGCTCGCGTTTGCTCAGCTTGCGCAGGCGGTCCGTTTTGGCGTCGGGAGCTTTCGCAGCCGGAGCAGGAGGCGCGGTTTGCGCCAGAATGACCGAGGTGAAAAGGAGCGACAGGGCAGCGGCGAGCGCTTTCATGAGTTTACCGGGATGATGCGTATCTACCTCGACAACAACGCCACGACGGCCATCCATCCGCAGGTCCTGCGCGTCCTCGAGGAGGCGATGCGAGAAACCTACGGGAATGCCTCGTCGATTCATAGAGAAGGCCAGGCTGCGCGGCGGGTGATCGAAAGCGCCCGCGAGTCGGTGGCGCACCTGATCGGCGCAACCGCGCGGGACGTGGTCTTCACCAGCGGCGGGACCGAGTCTAACAATGCCGCCATTTTTGGAGCGGCCGCATCCGGCTCTCGTTTCCACATCGTCACATCCGAAATCGAACATCCCTCGGTGGCTGAAGCAATTCGCGAGCTCGAACGGCGCGGCTGCGAGGTGACTCGCGTGGCGCCATCGCGATCGGGCCTCGTGCCTGCTTCATCGGTCATCGATGCGGTCCGCGACGACACGCGATTGGTTGCGATGATGTGGGCCAACAACGAGACCGGAGTCGTGCAGCCGGTGGAAGAGATCGGCGCGTTCTGCCGCTCGCGCGCCATTCACTTTCATTGCGATGCGGTGCAGGCGGCGATGAAGATCCCCGTGCGCGTGGAGCACGTCGATACGCTGTCGCTGTCCGCCCACAAGCTCCACGCACCGAAGGGGATCGGCGCGCTGTACGTGCGACGCGGACTCGCACTCGCGTCCCATCTGCACGGCGGCGCCCAGGAACGCCGGCGCCGCCCCGGAACGGAGAACGTCCCACTCGCCGCCGCCTTCGGTGCGGCATGCGGTCTTCCATCGGCGGCCGCGGAGATGGCCGCGCTGCGCGATCGCTTCGAGTCGCTGCTGAGCGGCGCGTTCACCATCAACGGCCGCGACGTCGCGCGTCTCCCGAACACATCCAACGTGACCTTCCACGGCGTGGACGGCGAAGGCCTCGTGATCGCGCTCGACCTCGCGGGCGTGGCCGTGTCGACCGGCTCGGCGTGTTCGTCAGGACGCGTGGAACCGAGCAGCGTGTTGCTGGCGATGGGCCTCACGCCGGAAGACGCGAAATCGACCGTGCGCTTCTCCTTGTCGCGATTCACGACGGAGGAAGAGATCGACCGCGTTTCGCAGCTCCTGCGCGAGCTCGTCGGACGCTGCCTGCGCCAGTAACCCCGCTCATCACTCATCACTCATCACTCATCACTACCTTTTGGTACTCTTCGCTCCGGTCCGATGTCCGATAAACCGATCCTCCAGGGCGACCTCGCCAAGATTCAGCTTCCGGACGTGCTGAGCTTCGTCTCCATGATCCGCGAGTCGGGCAAGCTCGTCGTGCGCCGCGAGCCGCTGGAGCGCACCATCCACTGGAAAGACGGCGAGATCGTCTTCGCCTCGTCGAGCTCTCCCGAGCACTCGCTGGGACAGTTTCTCCTCCGCAACGGCAAGATCACCACCGAGCAGTACGAGGAGTCGCGCCGCCGCGTCACGCCGCAGCTCCGCCATGGAAAACTGCTCGTGCAGATGGGCGCCATCTCGCCCAAGGATCTCTGGTGGGGCGTGAAGAACCAGGTGCTGGAGATCATCTACTCGATCATCGGCTGGAAGGAAGGCGACTTCGCGTTCTACGACAAGTCGGAGGAGCTGGCGCAGGAGCGCATCGTCCTGCAGATCAACACCTCCAGCGTGATCATGGAAGGCATCCGCCGCCTCGACGAGACGGCGCGCATCCGCGAGAAGATTCCGGACCTCAACGTGGTCTTCACGCGCGTCCCCGGCACGCAGCCCGACTTTTTCGAGCTGGAGATGAACGAGGGCGAGATCGACATCTACAACAACATCGACGGACGCCGGAACGTCCGCGCGCTCACCGGCCGCTCCGATCTGACCGAGTTCGAAGTCACGCGCATCCTCTTCCAACTGCTGACCGCGCGCCTCATCGAGCCGGTGACCGAGGACAAGACGTTCCGCCCGGTCTTCCTCGACGTCGAAGACTCACCGGAGCTGCTCAAGGTCATCTCCACGTACAACGACATGTTCGGCCGTCTCTTCGAAGCACTGGACAAGACGGTGGGCGAGGATCAGGCCCGCGAGATTTTCATGACGGTGCTCCAGAACGCGGAGACGGACGACCTCTGGGCCGGCGTCTTCTTCGACCAGTACGGCCGCTTCGACGAGAACATGCTCATCGCGAACATCTCCGAGCTCCCCTTCGAGCGCCGCAAGGCGGTGCTCGACGAAGGCCTGAACACGCTGCTGTCGGTGCAACTGTTCGAAGTGTCGCAACACCTCGACTCGGCCGGCAAAGTGGAGGTGTTCCGCTTCATCTCGGATCAGAAGGCGAATCTGGAGAAGGCCACGGCGTAGCGCCGATGCGATCGCATCCTCGGTCCGCTCGATTCGGTCCGTTTCACAGGCGGTGTGAATCGCAACCCGCCGAGATCGAGAAGGTTCGCGCATGCGAGCACATCGACCCTACGCCGTGGCCTTCTCCAGATTCGCCTTCTGATCCGAGATGAAGCGGAACACCTCCACTTTGCCGGCCGAGTCCAGGTGTTGCGACACTTCGAACAGTTGCACCGACAGCAGCGTGTTCAGGCCTTCGTCGAGCACCGCCTTGCGGCGCTCGAAGGGGAGCTCGGAGATGTTCGCGATGAGCATGTTCTCG
>DATLBM010000061.1:0-6118 GCA_035526885.1 Thermoanaerobaculia bacterium
CTTTGCCGACCCGCACGATCGGCGACAGCGCATGCGCGAGGCCTTTCAGGAACTGTTTCTGTTTGCCCGTCAGCATCGTCATCGCACCGCCTGCGCGCGCTGCAAGAACGTTTCCGGCGTCTCGAATCCCGTGACGCGCGCGGCCGGCACTTCGTTGCCCGCCGCGTCGATGAACACGATCGTCGGCACGCCCAGCACTTTGTACTGCGACGTCAACGCCTTCACCTTCGCGTCGCCGGCCACGGTAAGGTCGGCCTTCACGCGCTCGAAGCGCTCCAGCTCCGCCATCACCTTCGGATCCGTGAACGTCTTCTCGTCGAGCTCTTTACACGGCAGGCACCAGTCGGCGTAGAAGTCGATGATCACCGGCTTCTTCGCGACGCGCGCCTCGGTCAGCGCGGACGTGCTGTACTTCGACCACTTCACGCCCGGCAGCTCGCGTTTCGGAATCGCGAATGCCACGCCCGCGACGAGCAGCAGCACCGCCACGCCGTAACGCAGGATGGCCGCGCCTTTCGTACGCGAGACGAAGATGAAGATCGCGCCGATGAGCAGACTCGCGGCCACGCCCCAGCGGAACGCCTCGTCGCCGATCAGCGGCCGCAGAAAGTACACGGCCATGGCGATGAGCACGAAGCCCATCCCCTTCTTCACCGTGACCATCCATTCGCCCGGACGCGGCAGCGCGTTGAGCGCAACGAGGTACGGAAAGCCCAGTCCGAACGCGAGCGTCGCGAACATCAAACCGCCGATGACCGGATCGCCGATCTGCGCGACCAGCGTCACCAGCGAGATCACGACCGGCCCCACGCACGGCGCCGCCACGATGCCGATCGCCAGTCCCATGGTCAGCGCGCCGGCGATGCCCGCGCGTCCCGACGACGCGTTGGCGATCCAGCGCGGCGGCTGAATCTCGAACGCGCCGAACATCGACGACGCCAGCACGAGCATCAACAACGCGAAGCCGATCAGCACCGCCGGCATCTGCAGCACCGCGCCGAACAGCTTCCCGCCCAGCGCGGCCAGCACGCCGAGGACGGTGTAGGTGATGACGATGCCGAGGACGTACATGCCGGAGAGAGCGAAGCGGCGCGAGCGGCGGCCGTCGCTCTGCATGGCGAAGAAGCCGAGCGTGATCGGGATCAGCGGAAAGACGCACGGCGTGAGATTCAGCGCCAGCCCGCCGAGGAAGAGCAGGCCGAGGGTGAGCGGCAGACCCTTGGAAGCGAAGGCCTGCGCGAGACGATCGTTGGAAACAGGAGCGGCGGTGAGCGGCGTGAAGTTCGCGGCGGAAGGCGCTGCGGCGGCGGTGGGAGCAGCCGCCACGATCTTCGCCACGTCGATCGCAGCCGTGGCCGTGTTCGGCGGCAGGCACACGCGGTTGCTGCAGGCCTGGAACTTCAGCGTGGCGTCGATCTTCGTCGCGCCCGGCTTCAGCTTCGCGCGGAAGCCGATCGGAAACGTGCCGTCGTACACCGCCAGCGGTTTGCCGCCGGTGAACTCGAACGCCTTCAACTGATGCTGCGGATACTTCGCCTCGATCAGCTCCGCCGTCGCGGCATCCAGCTCGAGCACCGTCGGGATCGCGAACTCCTCGGATGGCGTGTGAGAGTTGACATGCCACCCGTCGGCGATCTTCGCGGTGATCGTGCCTTCCACCTCGTCGCCGGTGCGCTTGTGCAGCACGCCTTCGATGGTTGCCTTCGGCGTGTTGTCGGGCAGACCGCCGAATTGGGCGAAGAGAGGAAGAGCGAGAAAGAAAAGGAGAGAAGCGACTGCGGCTCGTTTCAAATCACTGTCCCGAGAGGCGCCGCTCGATGTCCGGCAGCACCGCGTCGATGTTGTTCACGAGGGGCGATTTCGGATAGTCCTTCTTGAAGCTGCGGAATTCGTTGCGCGCTGCCAGGAGGTTGCCCTGCTGCAGGTAGATCTGCCCAGCCAGCAGCCGCGCGCGCTCCACGGCGTCGCCGCTTTTGTTGACGGCAGTCAGGTCGCGCACGGTCTTCAATCCCTGATCGAACTTCTGCTGCATCGCGAACGACACGGCCAGTTGATAGAACGCCTCGTCGCGCACGGTGGCCGGGACGCCCTTCTCGGTCATCAGCTTGCGCAGGCGCGCCTCGCTCTTGTCGTATGACGAGCGGGCGATGAACTCCTTGGCCAGCTCCAGGCGCGCGTTGTAGTCCTTCGCGATTTTCGGCTCGGCCACGACGCGCTTCTGAAAGTCGGTGTACTTGTCGCGCGTCTCCTTGAGCATCTGCACGAATTGCGGCGCGGGCGCGTAGCCGCGGATGATCCCGGCCACGCTGAGATCGGGCGCGAGCAGGAGGAAGGTGGGCAGCGACGTCACGGAGTAGCGCCGCGCCAGGGACGTTCCATCCGCCCTGTCCTCGGTATCGAGCCGCAGCAGCACCAGATCGTTGCTGGCGTTCTGGAACGTCTCGCTGGGGAAGACCTCACGCTCGAAGCGATGGCACCAGCCGCACCACTCGGCGAACATGTCCACGAGGATGAGCTGATTTTTGGCTTTCGCGGCCTTCTCCGCGGCGTCGATGGACTTCAGCCACGCGCCTCCGGCAAACGTCTGCGGGGCGAGAACGAGCACCAGCGCGGCGGCGAGGATCGATCGTCGAGTCAAGAAGGCCTCCAAGCCGCTCGAAACGGGCTCTCCCAAACCCCTATTCCGAGCGTCCGGCACCGACAGGTGACATTTCCCGCTTCGCCTTCGCGTACTCGACGCACGCGCGCAGGAACGACGCGAACAGCGTCGACGCGCTCGCCTCCCCGCCCATGTCCTCGGGATGCCACTGCACGCCGACATAGAAAGGATGCCGCGGATCCTCGAGACCCTCGACGATCCCGTCCGGCGCGTGCGCATTCACGCGCAATCCCTCGCCCACCTGGTTGATGGCCTGGTGATGCGAGGAGTTCACGTTCAGCTCGACCGCGGGAACCATCGACGCGAGCTGCGTCCCCTGCTCGATGATCACGTCGTGCCGCGCCCGATCCTCGGGGATCGACGCGTGCTCGATCTCGGTGTCGTGCTGCGAGGCGATGTCCTGGATGAGCGTGCCGCCGGCGGCGACGTTCATCATCTGGAGTCCGAGGCAGATGCCGAGGGTGGGGACGTTGTGCTTGCGTGCGGCCTCGGCCAGGGCGAGGTCGTTCTCCTGGCGGCGCTCGTCCATCGGCTCGACGGACTCGTGCGCATCCTCGCCATAGAGAGAAGGATGGCAGTCGAAGCCGCCGGCGAGGATGAGGCCGTCGACGCGGCTCAGCAGTTCATCCGCATTCTCCGGCTGCGGCGGAATCAGGACCGGAATCGCGCCGGCGCGGCGCAGCGCCTCGGTGTACGTGGTGTAGACGAAGGCACGGTCGCGCTTGCCCTCTTTGTGATGAACGTCCGATCCGATTCCGATGATGGGCTTCACGAATTTGCTCTCCAATTCCAATTGACTTTAATCGAAATGCGCACCGCTGCGAGTCCGTTTTCTCCCGCGTCCAATCCAATTCGAGGAGCTTTTTCAATACGATGACCAACTTCGTGACGAGGATCGCCGTTCTGCTGTTCGCCGCACTCGCCGTCGTTCCTGTTTTTGCCGAGGGGACGCGGATCTCGCTGGAGGCGCTGCCGGAGTACGTGGAGCGCGTCTTCATGCCCGTGGTGCCGCAGGCGACGAACACGTTGCAGATCGGATCGCTTCGTGCGGAGCAGGTCATCGAGGCGCCTCGGCCGTTCGACGTGCGCGTGGTGAACGGCGCGTTCGTCGTCTACTCGGATGGCGGCAACGGCGCGGGCTACGCGAAGGTGCGCGCCGGCGGCCGCGCGCTGACGCTGACGCTGGTCAACGTCGTGCCGTACGACGCGATGCGCCACGGAAACCTCGACGGCTACCGCATCGGCGAGTACGCGTCGCAGGCGATGCGAGGACTCGAGCAGTACGAGCGGCCGAAAGGCTTCGTGCGCCTCTCGCACGGCAACGGCGCACTCTTCGTCTCCGACCACTACCGGATGCGCGACTTCCAGTGCAAGCTCGATGGGACGACGAAGTTCATGGTGCTGCGCACCGACGCGCTGGTGAAGCTGGAAGTGCTGCAGCACGAGCTCGCGTCGCGCTACGGCGTCCACTTCGACCGCTTCGCGATCATGTCCGGCTACCGCACGCCGTACTACAACGCAAAGATCGGCAACGAGACGGGCTTCTCGCGCCATCTCTACGGAGACGCGATGGACATCTACGTCGACCAGGATCGCAACGGCAAGATGGACGACATCAACCGCGACGGCCGCGTGGACACGAACGACGCGCGTTTCCTGCTGCGCGTCGCGGAGTCGATCGACAACTCGACGCAGTGGGGCTGGCTCAAAGGCGGCGCGGGCGTGTATCACGCGAACGCCGCGCACGGCCCGTACGTGCACGTCGACGCGCGCGGTTACGTGGCGCGCTGGGGAGCGATCGAGGAGACGGCGGGCGGCGGACGCGTGGTAGCTTCCCGCTGATGTTCGACCGCTGTGCCCACGAACGTGCGGACGCTCCTGCTGAAGGCGCCGTATGCATCACCGGAGCCGACGCCACGCAGTTCCTCACCCGCCCCGGCACGGGCCTGATCTTCCTCGGACGCCGCGACAACGCTCCGCTCTACACGGACGACGCGACGTTCGACTTTCGCTCTCTGGCAGCGGCGACGTCCGCGGACGACGTGGCGCTCCTCTCGTACGCGCAGGGCATGTTGAACTGGACGCGCCGCACGCGCTTCTGCAGCGTCTGCGCCTCGGAACTGGAGGTGCGGCAGGGCGGCCACGTGCGCGTCTGCCCCTCCTGCCAGGCGGAGTTTTACCCGCGCACTGATCCCGCGGTGATGATGGCGGTCACTCACCGCGATCGCCTTCTCCTCGCGCAGCACAAGGGACGCGGGCACTCGTTCTGGTCAACGCTGGCGGGCTTCGTCGAACCGGGCGAGTCGCTCGAAGACGCCGCGCGCCGCGAGCTTCTCGAAGAAACGGGCCTCACCGCACGCACGCTCACGTACTTCGGCTCGCAATCCTGGCCCCTCCCCGCGTCGCTGATGATCGGCTTCATGATCGAAGCCGAGTCGGACGCGCTGCGCATCGACGAGACCGAGCTCGCTGACGCTCGCTTCTACGCGCGCGAGGAGCTGGAGGCGTTGCAGATGTCGGGAAAGATCTCGCTGTCGCGGTGGATGATCGAGGCGTGGTGCGCGCTGCGCGCGTGACGCGCGCGGGCCGCCCTATTCATCGGCAAAGGGGACGGTGCGGTCTCTGAGCATCATGGCCATCTCAAACTCTGACGTGAAGCGTTTGAGAGCCGCAAGCACGTCGTCCCGTCGCTGCATCACGACGTCCGTTCGGACGCCGTGCAACCTGGGACTTGGTTTGTAATGGCAGCATGCTCCACCTCCCAGAAAAGACCGATCAGCAGATCGACAATCTGGACTTCTGCTGTGATTCGTCCATCAGGATTCCACTTCCCGAAGTACTTATGTGCCAAAGGTTGCCCGGAGTTGTCGACGGGCGGAACAGGATCCGACTTCCAACTCGCCAACGCGGAGGTGAGAGCCAGGTGAGCGTCCTCCACGCGTCGTTGCGGAAAGGCCATCACGCGAACTGCCGCCAAATCGCGCAGTTCCACCAATGAATATTCAGCGGACTTGCCCGAGTCGAACAAGGCGAGCGGCTGTCGGCGGCGTAGCGCGTCGATGGCACTTTCGCATTCCTTGACCCGGGAAGTGACGACCACTCGCTCAAACGGTTCAAGTTTCAGTGAGAGGTCGAGCAACGCTGCTCGTACGCGCGTCTCGGTCTCGAGAAGTGTTCGTCGCACTTCGGGCAGAATTTCGAAATACTCTGCCCGCAAAAGGTCTTCGACCGTACGACTACGAAGCACCGATCTCGGCCAGGAACTCGCTAATCACTCTCTGAGAGGGACGCGGCTCCACGAACACCTCCCAGTTGCCGGAGTCGTTCGCCTTTTCAAGCGCCTCTCGCAACTCCGTGTCGCTGTGGTCCTCGACCCATTCGAGGCTGAAGGCTTTCTTGGCCGCTCGGTTGTAGTACGCGAGCCGATCAAAGTTGTAGACGTAGCCGGCGGCGCGAAGG
>DATLBM010000062.1:0-2009 GCA_035526885.1 Thermoanaerobaculia bacterium
GAGCGCGTCGAACTGCACGGCCGCGCCTTCGAAGCGCTCGGCCAGTTCCGCCGCGCGGTCGAACGAGCGGTTGGCCACGAAGACCTGCTTCACTTCCTGCTGATGCAGATGCTCCGCGGTGAGCTCGCCCATGTCGCCGGCGCCGAGGAGCAGGACCTGCAGTCCGCGCAGATGGCCGAAGATCTTCTTCGCCAGCTCCACGGCCGCGTACGGAACGGACACCGCGTGCTCGCCGATGCCCGTGTCGGTACGGATCTTCTTGGCCACGCGCATCGTGTTCTCGTAAAGCTGGCCGAGGAGTGGGTCGAGCGTCCCCAGCTCCTGCGCGGTGAGAAAGGCCTTCTTCACCTGTCCGCCGATCTGCGGCTCGCCGACGATCATCGAGTCGAGACCGGAGGCCACGCGGAAGAGATGCTTGACGACGTCGCCGTGGCGAAGGATGTAGAGATGTTTCTCCAGCTCCGCGCGCGCTGCGCCGGCGCGATCGGCGAGCCAGTCGACGGTCGATTCGATGACGTCTTCGTCGCGCGTGGAGACGATCGCCTCCACGCGGTTGCACGTCGAGAGGACCGCCGCGCCGTCGACGCCTTCGATCGTGCGCAGTGAGTACGTAGTCTCCGCGAGCTTCGTCTCGAGGACGCTCAATCGCTCGCGGACGTCCACCGGAGCGGTGCGGTGATTGAGGCCGACCAGGATCAGCGGCATCGTCAGCCCCGGATCCCCAGCATGGCGATGACGATGGCCACGAACGCGCCCGCGGACACGAGCAGCATCCGCTTGCGGCGATAGGTGTTGCTGATGAACGACTGCAGCAGGATGCCGAAGAGCACCCACGCCACCACGGCGCCGATCTGCTTCGCATGCAGATCCATCAGGCCCGCGTTCGTGCGATACGACCACAACACGCCCGCGATCAGCCCGAAGGTGTACACCGCGAAACCGATCGACAGCGCCTGAAAACCGAGGTTCTTGCAGACGTCGAGGCTGGGAATCCACTCCCACAAACGGCCGTGGCGCTTGTTCTTCAGCATGCGGTCCTGAATGACCGCCAGCAGTCCGAACGCCAGTCCGATGAGCAGTCCCGCCACGCCGAGCGTCGTCAGGAGCAGGTGCAGGATGAACACGTTCGAGCGCAGCGACGGATCGAGCTGCGCGAAGTTCTCGCCGGCCACGGCGGAGATCGTGAGCAGCAACAGCACGAGCGGATAGACGAAGAACGACGCTGCGTAAACGCGGTAGCGCAGCCACAGTCCCAGCTCCACCGCAAAAACGACCCAGGCCACGAAGCTCGTGGCCTCGGCCAGGTTGGTCAGCGGCGGATGTCCGGTCGCGGCGCAGATGGTGCCGATCCAGATCGTATGCGCGACCCAGCCTCCGATCATCAGCCCCAGACCCGCGTACTGCAGCGCCTTGCCGCGCACGAAGAGCGTCATCAGCGCGATCAGCGTGCCGAGGGTGTAGAGGCCGAGGGCGAGGTAGAGGGTCATGTCAGAGTCTTCGAGAACACCACCTTGTCGTCCTCGATTCTGTAGAAATCCTTGATGCGCGAGGTCTCACGGTACCCCGCGCGCTGGTAAAAACGCACCGTCGGCGCGTAGCTGCGTTTCGAGGACGTCTCGATGAGCAGCATCCGGCCGTCCTGCCGGCGCACTTCATTCTCCACGAAACGCAGCAGAATCTGGCCCAGGCCCTGTCCCTGCTGCCGCGGATCCACCGCGATCCAGTACAGATCGAACACTCCCTCGGCCATCGGCGTCGGTCCGAACAACACGTAGCCCTGGACGTTTTTCACCGCGTCTTCGATGACGTGCGCCTCGTATTCGCCGCGCTTTCCGGCAGCGACGAGATCCACGAGCTCCATGGCCCAACCCACTTCCTGACGCGTGAAGCGCGCCGTGGCGACGAGGATCTCGCGGATGCGCTCACGATCGCCGGACGCGAAGGGGCGGATGTTCATCTTCACGCAACCGAGCGGGAACGTCTGACCACGTGCTCCTTGAAGAGATGCA
>DATLBM010000063.1:0-5374 GCA_035526885.1 Thermoanaerobaculia bacterium
CGACATGGACGCCTTCTACGCGTCCGTCGAACAGCGCGACGATCCGGCGCTGCAAGGCAAGCCGGTGATCGTCGGCTGGCCCGGCGAGAGAAGCGTCGTCTGCGCCGCGTCGTATGAGGCGCGAAAGTTCGGCGTGCATTCGGCGATGCCGGCCTCGCGCGCGAAGCGACTCTGCCCGAGCGGCGTTTGGCTGCCTCCGAATTTCGAGCGCTATCGCGCGGTCTCGCATCAGATCCGGGTCATTTTCGAGAGGCACACGCCGCTCGTCGAGCCGCTCTCGCTCGATGAGGCGTATCTCGACGTCACTCAGGAGCTCACCGGCATTCCCACGGCCACCGAGACGGCCGAAGCCATCCGCCGCGAGATTCGCGAAGAGACACACCTCACCGCCTCCGCCGGCGTCGCACCGAACAAGTTCCTCGCCAAGATCGCCTCGGACTGGCGCAAGCCCGACGGCATCTTCGTCATCAAGCCGCACCAGGTGGAGCGCTTCCTGGTCTCGCTGCCGGTGCGCAAGATTCCCGGTGTGGGCAAAGCGACGGAGGCGGTGCTGACCGAGATGGGCATCGCCACGGTCGGCGACCTCCGGCAGTTCGAAGTCAACACATTGACCAATCGCTTCGGCAAGTGGGGCGTGCGTCTGTGGGAACTGGCCCGCGGCATCGATGACAGTCCGGTGTCGCCGTCGCGCAAACGCAAGTCGTGGTCGAGCGAGAACACGTTCGCGAAGGACGTCACGCGCGAGGAGGCGGCGGAGTGGATCCGTGCCGAGGCGCAGAAGATCTGGAAGTCGCTGGAGGAGAAATCGATGCGGGGGCGCACGGTGACGGTGAAACTGCGCACGCCCGACTTCCAGACCGCGACGCGCCAGCTCTCCCCGCCCGATCTCCCGTCCAGCGGCGATGACGTGGCACGCGTGGCCGTGTCGCTGCTGGAGCGCTTCGACTTCGGTCCCGAGGCGCGATTCCGCCTCGTGGGCGTGGGCGTGTCGAACTTTCTGGACGAAGACGACGAGAGGCCGCGCGAAGCGGCGGCGGAGCCGTTGTTGTTCGAGGCGTGAAACCGTAGACTCCGCGCCGCCATGAGTCATAACAAAACCATCTCCGTCGCGCAGTACGGCATCGGTCCCATCGGTGCCGAGATCGCGCGGCTGCTGTTCACGAAACCGTGGGTGAAGGTCGCGGGTGCGATCGACATCGATCCGAACAAGGTGGGCAAGGATTTAGGCGACGTCATTGGGCTGGGTCGCCAGGCCGGCGTGACCGTGACTGCGGAGGTGCCGGGGAAGCCGGATGTGGTGTGCCATTCGACGGGGTCGCGATTGCGCGACGTCGTGGGGCAGCTCGAGGCGCTGCTCGAGCGCGGGTGTCACGTCGTCTCCACGTGCGAGGAGCTGTCGTTCCCGCTCGACACGGAGATCCGCGAGCGTCTGCAGCACGTCGCCCGCGCCAACAACGTCGCCCTCCTCGGCACCGGCGTCAATCCCGGCTTCGTGATGGACAAGCTGCCGCTCACCATCACGTCCGTGTGTCAGGAAGTGAAATCCGTCGACATCATCCGCATCCAGAACGCCTCTACGCGCCGCGAGCCGCTGCAGCGGAAAGTCGGCGCGTCGATGACGGCCGAGGAGTTCCGCGCCGCCGTCGATGCCGGCAAGATCAAGCACATGGGATTGCGCGAGTCGCTGATGCTGGTCGGCAACGGGCTGGGCGTGGAGTTCGAGAGCGTGTCCGGCGAGCAGATCGAGCCGATCATCGCCGAGCGCGAGGTCGTGACGCAGTACCTGCGCGTCGCGCCCGGACAGGTGGCCGGCGTCCATCAAACGATCCATGGCAAAGGACGCATCGACGTCTCGCTGGAGCTGCGCATGTACGTGGGCGCGGAAGACGTCGCAGCGGATCGCGTGATCGTGCGCGGCGTGCCGGACGTGGAGATGGAGATCAAAGGCGGCGTGCACGGCGACCGCGCCACCGCGGCCATGGTGGTGAATGCGATCCCTCGTCTGCAGGGACGCTGCGGCGTCCTGACCATGGACGACATCGGGATCAGCTACCGGTGAACGGGTAGGGAAACCGCTCCATCGCGACTCTCTTTAATTGCGATGATGAACAAGATCGAGCACGTCGTTCAGTTGATGTTCGAGAACCGCTCTCTCGACAACCTGCTGGGCTATCTCTACACGCCCGCCGATCCGCCGAAGCAGAACATCCCGCCGGAGAATCCGCCGCGCTATGACGGCCTCGCCTTCGGCGGTCCCTACTCGAACAAAGATCAGAACAACACCGCCGTGCCCGTGCATGACGGCACGGCCCAGTATCCCGACGCCAAGGGGAAACTGAACAGCAAGAACGTCGTGCCCACGCCGAACTCCGGCGAGCCGTTCGACGAAGTGACGCAGCAGATCTTCAACGGCGGCAACACCGCGAACATGAGCGGCTTCGTCGCGAACTACGAATCGCAGCAGGGCGTCACGAACAAGAACACCCGCCAGATCATGGACAGCTACGCGACGACGCAGCTCAAGGCGCTCAGCGCATTGGCGAAGTCGTTCGCGGTCTGCGACGCGTGGTTCTCGCCGATGCCGACGCAGACGTGGCCGAACCGCGGCTTCGCGCACTGCGGATCGAGCGACGGCCACGTCCTCAACAAGCCCTTTCTCCCCTGGCCCATCGACACGATCTTCACCGTCCTCGAAAACCTCGGCATCTCCTGGAACGTGTTCCACGACACGCTCTACACCCCGGCCCTGACGATGCTCCAGTTCCGGCAGCACTTCGCGCTGCATTCGAAGTTCGACCGCATCTCCAGCTTCCTCACGCGCTGCAACGCGCCGGCGAATGCACTTCCTTCGATGAAGCTGCCCGCGTACTCGTTCGTGGAGCCGCGCTTCATCGCCGAGCGCGTCATCACGAAGGTGCATCACAGCGAGGACTACCATCCGCCGAACAACGTGCAGCACGCGGAGAAGTTCCTGGTCGAGATCTACAACGCCGTGCGCAGCTCTCCGTATCGCGACAGGATCCTGCTCCTCGTCACGTTCGACGAGCACGGCGGAACGTACGACCACGTGGTCCCGCCGAGCGGCGCGACGGCGCCGCTGCCGAAGCCCGTGGCGAAGAACGGCTTCAAATACGACCGCTGGGGCGTGCGCACGCCGGCCGTGGTCGTGTCGTCGTACGTGAAGCCGGGAACGGTGTTCCGCGCGAAGAAGGGCGCGACGCCGTACGACCACACGTCGGTGCTGGCCACGTTGCGCGACTGGAAGAAGATCGCGCCGGGAGACTTTCTCCCCAGCCCGCGCATCGCCGCCGCGCCGACGCTCGACGCGGTGCTCACCGAATCGCAGCCCAATCAGAACTGGCCGGAGATCACGTCGCTGTGGCACGAGCAGGCGGAGATGGCCTTCGAAGGCGTGGCCGGTGCCGAGGATGACGACGAGGCGCTGCTCGAACAGCGGCCGGACGATCTCGAACAAAGCATCGTCGGCGCGACCGAGTACTACCTGCGCCACCACGACGAGCCGGTGCTCGAAGGCGTGGGCGTCGACGAGACGACCGGCGCGCTGGAAGGCATCGAAGTCACGGAGAAAGCCGAGGCCATTCCCACGCGCGAAGATGCGATGGAGCGGCTGCGGGGAATGGTGCTGAGCCGGGAGTGATCAGCGCTTCGACTTCTTCTGCATGTGCGCGATGACGCCCTTGCTCACGCCGCTCTTCGCCAGCGTGATCAACGCATCCGGCGAGACGTCGAACTGCGTCTGCGACGCGCCGTCGATGGCCATGATGATGTTCTCGTCGGAGAGGCCGGCCTTGGCCAGATCGATCACGGTCTGATTCTTCATGGCCGCGCTCGCGGAGCCTGACGGCGCCGCCACCGGCGTCGTGCTGGCCACGCGTACGGCGCTGCCGCTCCCGGTCCACGTCTCGTACCGCGCCACGGAGTCGTTCACGCGCGCGCCCGGCGCGGAGATGGTGCTCGACGAGAAGAGGCTCGTGTAACCCTGGCGGAACAGCTCCTCATCTCCGTTGAGCGCGGCCGCGGTGTCGTAATGGCTCTTGGCCGCGCGCAGCAGATCCAGCGCCTCGTTGCGATTCTCTTTCTGATACGAGAGCGCTTCCTTGGCAATGGCCAGCGCGTACTGGCGGAACGCCTCTTCCTTGCCGTTCTTCTTCGCGGGCATGGCTTCGACCGCGGACAGGTAGCGATCCCACTGCTGATTCTCCGCGAGCGGGATCAGCGGCTCGAAGCTGGCGCGCGGCACGAGCACGGCCACGCGCTCTTTCGTGGGCACGATCTGCGCGGCGATCTTCCTCGCGGCGCTCTTGAGGAGATCGTCTTCGACGGTCGTCGGCGCGGGCGCGTGATCGTAGTCGCCGAACGTTTTGCGATAGCTGTCGTCGAGCGATCCCGAGGCCAGGGATTTGTTCCTGGCGCCCACTTCGTAGACGCCGGCGATCTTCGCGTCGATGACCTTGCGCTGCTTCTGCACGGCCACGTTCGTGTAGACGGGCTTGTCCTCGTACTTTTGCTTCTTCTCGTTCCACTCGCGCTTGGTGCCGGTCTGGCGGTTCTCGTAGTCGGTGTAGGTCTCCCAGGTCTCGTGCGACTCGAGGCGATCCAGATCGACGTCGATCGTCACCTCGGGCTTGCTGTCCGCGATGGTGCCCGCGCCGGAGAGGATCTGCTCGGTGATGTAGCGCCCGAGCGTGCTCGCGTCATCGCGCTCGCCGCCGCGCTCGCTGTTCACGCGAACCTGCACGCGGCGCGAGCCGGCGTTGGTGGCGGGCGGGATGGTGCGGTCGAACTCGACCGCCTTCTTCTTGAACCCGAAACCCTCGCGAGCCTCGGCGGAGACACCAATCGCGAGAACGAACAGGACCGCGCTCAGTTTTCTCATGAGCGGGGATAGTAACGCCGCCCGGCGAGCGCCATCAATCCGAAGGCCACCCAGACGATCACCCACGCGACGTGCGCGGACTCCAGCCAGTTCCATCCCGCCAGCGTGAACGCCCAGAGCGCGTAGACCAGCAGGAACACGCGGCGATGCCGCGCATCGTCTTCCACTCCGGCAGCGATGGAGGCGCCGAGGATGAGGGTGGGGATGGCGCCGAGGGCGAGGTTGAGGAGTGTCGTCACTTAGGAGTCTTCGAGTCGTCGAGTCGACGAGTCGACGAGAGTCTCATAGTCTCAGAGTCTCATAGTCTCATAGGAGCTCTATGGGACTGTGCGACGCCGAGTCTGACGCCGGAGCCTTGGCGACGGAAGGGAGTCTTCGAGTCGACGAGTCGTCGAGAGTTTAGAATCTCAGAGTCCTCATAGAGGTTAGTGCGTCTCTCCTATGAGACTGTGAGGCTATGAGACTCTGAGACTTCGA
>DATLBM010000064.1:0-6288 GCA_035526885.1 Thermoanaerobaculia bacterium
CCGGAGACCGGCGTGCGCCGCGTTTCGCGCGGTGGATCGTGGCGTCATCACGTCAAGATCAGCCGCTGCGCCGCGCGCTCCAGCCTCGCTCCCGATTTGCGCTACGCCGATTACGGATTCCGGGTCGCATCCGACGTGGTCGTCGCGGCGACGTAGCCGAGGACCGTCCCTGATCAACTCCCGGTTTTGGGCATCAAATACCGTCCGTACCACGCCAGGTATCGTTCCAGGCGGTCGCGCACGTAACTGGGCGTGGTGATGCCGTGGTTCTGGCCGGGGTAGATCACCAGCTGGGTGTCGATGCCCAGGCTGCGCAGGGCCTGGTACATCTGTTCGCTTCCGATGATGGGGACGTTGAAGTCCGACGAGCCGCCGAGGTAGAGGGTCGGGGTCTTGATGCGGTCGGCGTGGAAGAACGGGTACGAGACCTTGATCCAGGCGTCGCGGTTTTTCCAGGGCGGGCCGAGCTCGAGCTCGTATTGCGAGATGTACTCGTCGCTGCCGTACATGGAAAGCTGCAGGGCGCTGCCGGCGCCGGAGGTCGCGGCTTTGAAACGCGAATCCGTGGCGATGGTGTAGTCGGTGAGGATGCCGCCGTAGCTCCATCCTCCGATGCCGAGGCGCTCGGGGTCGGCGATGCCGGCGGCGACCGCGTAGTCGACCGCGGCCAGCAGGTCCTGTACTTCCTTGTTGCCCCAGTCGCCGAAGATCGCCTTCTGGTAGGCGTTGCCGCGGCCGGCGCTGCCGCGATAGTTCACCGCCAGCACGACGTAGCCGTTCGCGGCGAGCAGCTGCCGGTCGAAATGGAACGCGTGCTGGTCCTGGCTGTTGGGACCTCCATGGATGTTGAGCAGCGCCGGATATTTCTGTCCCGGCACGTACGACGGCGGCTTGAACATCAGCCCGTGCACTTCCGTGCCGTCCTTCGCTCGGCAGGAGAAGTCTTCGACCGACGCCAGTTGCAGCTCGCCCAGCCACGCAGCGTTTTCGTGCGTGACGCGGCGCAGAGCGTTCTTCTCCCAGACGTGCACTTCGTCCGGTTCCGTCGCAGTGGCCGCGAGCAGGGCCAGCGCGCCGTCGTTGCGCGCAGCGATCGACGACACCACGCGGCGGCCGGAGGTCAACGGTTCGACGCGGCCGCCGCCCGCGGCCATGCGGGCGACGTAGGTGATCCGATCGTCCTGCACGACGAACGTGAGGGCCGTTCCGTCCGCGCTCCAGACGAGAGGCTCCTGCACGGCGCGGTCGAGCGACGCCGTCAACACGCGCGTTGCGCCTCCCGCGGCCGCGACCACCGCAAGCTTGTTCATGCTGTACGCGCTGTACTTCGGCTCATCGCCCTGGAGGAAGGCGATGAAGCGGCTGTCCGGACTCCACGACGGCCGGCCATGATCGCGGCCCGCAAAGCTGGTCAGGCCGCGCGGCTGCGCGTCTTTCTTCGGCTCGATGACGAAGATGTCGAGATTGTCGATGCGGTCCGGATCCTTCTCGCGATTGCTCACGAAGGCGATCCACTTTCCGTCCGGCGACCAGCTCGGGCTCTTCTCGTCGAACGTCCCCGCGGTCAGCACCTCGGCCGTCCGCGTCTGCAGATAGAAGAGCTGCAGATGGGAGCGCAGTGCGCCGAGGTAGCCGTCGCCGTCCTCCTTGAAGTGATAGCGGTCGACGATGATCGGCGGAGCGGTCTTGCGCTTCCACCCTTCTTTCTTTTCCGGCTCGGAGCTCGGATCGAAGTCGTTGACCACGAGCACGAGGTGCTTGCCATCGGGCGACCAGGCGTAATCCGAGACGCCGCCCTTGATGTCGGTGAGTTGCTGCGCCTCGCCACCGCGGCGGTCGAGCAGCCACACCTGGCCGCCTTTCTTCTTCGCGTCCTCATCGCCGCGGGTGGCGATGAACGCGAGGTAGCGTCCGTCCGGACTCCAGAAAGGCTTGCTCTCGCTGCTGTCGGGCAGTGACGTCAGGCGGACGCGATCCTCGCCGTTCCAGCCGATCATCCACAGATCGGAGTCGCGGCGGTCCTTCGCGGCGTCGACGGTGCCGACCGTGTACGCGATCCAGAGCCCATCGGGCGAGACCTGCGGACTGCCGACGGTGCGGACCTTGACCAGGTCATCGAGCGACAGCGGCCGTTTCGCCGGAGCCGCGCTGACTTCGGCGATGGCGAGAGTGCTGAGGAGCAGGACGATCCACCGATTGCGCATCGGGCCGGCATTCTAAATTCGTGCGCCGTAAATCCACCAAATTGGTTGACTTCGCATTCGATCGGGATCAGTGTCTTGTCGTTCCAAACTTCGGAAAAGGGGGAGCGCATTGAATCAATATCAGCGGCTGCGAACGTACGTCCGGCTCATCATGACTTTCACGGCCGGGCTCACATTGCTCGCCACGTTCGCTGTTTTCGCGCAAACCTCGGGCGGAAACGTGTTCGGAACGGTGACCGATGACTCGGGCGCCGGCGTGCCGGGCGTCACGGTCACGCTCTCCGGCATCGGGGCCTCGCAGGTGTTCGTCACCGACGCGAACGGCAGCTATCGTTTTCTCAACCAGGCACCCGGCCGCTACACCGTCCGGGCGGAGCTGAACGGGTTCGCGCCCATTTCCCGTTCCGTCGATGTCAGCATCGGCGCGAACTCAGCCATCGATCTCGCGCTGAAGCCCGCGGTCTCGGCAGAGATCACCATCACCGACGCCACGCCGGTCATCGATACGCGCAGCACCAACACCGGCTCGGAGATCAACGAGCAGGAGATGCGCGAAGTGCCGTCGGCGCGCGACCCGTGGGTGGTCCTGCAGACCGTTCCGGGCGTGCTCGTGAGCACGGTCAACGTCGGCGGCAATCAGTCCGGCCAGCAGTCGTACTTCATCGGCAAGGGCATCGAGCGCCACCAGACCGAGTGGAATCTCGACGGCGTGAACGTGACCGAAATGCAGGCCACGGGCACCTCCGACTTCTACTACGACTTCGATTCGTTCCAGGACATGCAGATCACCACGGGCGGATCGGATCCGCGCCTGCGCACGCCGGGCGTGCAGATCAACATGGTTTCCAAGCGCGGCTCGAACGATTTCAACGGGTCGGGCCGATTCTTCTGGACGGACAAGGAGTTCCAGTCCGACGCGGAGATTCCGAGCGAAGCCCAGTCGTACCTGGCCTCGGCGAACTCGATCAATCGCATCAACGACTACGGCCTGGAGGCGGGCGGACCGATCCTCAAGGATCGCCTCTGGCTCTGGGGCGCGTATTCGAAGAACGACATCGACAACTTCATCGCCGGGCCGCTCATCGCGCAGAAGACGCACATCACCAGCTGGAACGGCAAGTTGAATTTCCAGCCGGTGGCGGCGAACAACGCGTCCGCGTACTTCATGTTCAACAACAAGACCGTCCACGGGCGCGGGCTGAGCATCACCCGTCCCATCGAAACGGCCACGGACCAGAGCGGCCCGGGTCATGTGCTGAAGTTCGAGGACACGCACATCTTCGGCGGAAACTTCTACGTGACCGGCCTCGTGGGCATCATCGAGAACGGCTACGAGCTGGAGCCGATCGGCGGACGCGACGTCAACGCCTGGTGGACCAGCGGCAGCTACTCGCGGAAGCATCCGGAAGTCTCGTCCGGCTGGCACCGCAGCTACAACTACTTCCAGCAGGACGTCCCGCAGAAGGACTACCGCGTCGACGGCTCGAATTTCGTCACCACCGGCAAGGCCAGCCACGAGCTGAAGTGGGGCTTCGAATACCGCGACACGCCGGTCAGCTCCGAGACCTCGTGGCCGGGCAATCAGACGTTCGGCAACTTCTACGACGGCTCGGCACTGGCAGCGCTCACGCGCAACGCCGTGCCGAACTTCGGCTCGAAGTACAAGGACCTCTACGTCGGCGACACGCTCATCCTGGGCGACCTGACGGTCAACGTGGGCGCCCGTTACGACTGGCAGAGCGCGAAGAATTTCGCCAGCTCAGTGCCGGCCAACCCGCTCGTGCCGGACATTCTCCCGGCCGTCAGCTACGCGGGCGATGACCGCTCGCTGGAGTGGAACGGCTTCTCGCCGCGCGTCGGAGCGACGTATTCGTTCGGCCAGAACAATCGCGCGGTCGTCCGGGGGAGTTACGCGCATTACATCAATCAGCTCGGATCGAGCGACGTCGGCTCGGCCAATCCGTTCTATCGAGTCCAATATCTCTACTACTACTGGGACGATACGAACGGCGACCGCAACGTGCAGCGCAACGAGATCGATTTCGCGTCCGGCGTTTATTCGTTCGCGAACATCGACCCGAACCATACCGACGTCGGCTACTCGCCGGGACGCGTCGACTACGGGATGAAGGCACCGAGCACGGACGAGCTGGTGGGCGGCTTCCAGTACGAGCTCACGCCCGGATTCGCGGTCAGCGCGAATTACACGCATCGCCGGAGCAAGAACTTCACCTGGAGCCGCTTCGAGAAAACGCGCGGCGCGGGGGACTACTACACCAGCGCCGACTACGTGCAGGCCGGAACGCGCACCGGCAAGCTGCCCAACGGCCAGACGTACAGCGTGCCCTATTACACGATCAAGCCCACCGTGGCCACGCCGGTCTATTACGTCTTCACGAACCGCGACGACTACTCGCAGACCTACCAGGACGTCGAGCTCTCCGCGGTCAAACGCATGCAGAACCACTGGATGATGCGCGCCAACGTCACGCTGGCCGACTGGAAGCAGCACGTCGGCGCGGATGCCATCGTCGATCCCACGCCGCTCCTGAGCAACAGCACGAACTCGTTCGACAGTTGCTCGGTGTGCGACGGTGCGACGGTCGCCTCCGGCGGCGGCATCGGAAACAACTACATCAACTCGCGCTGGGCGTACAGCGTCACCGGCGTCTACCAGCTTCCGTGGCAGTTCAGCGTCGGCGCGGCGCTCAATGGCCGCGAGGGCTACCTCATTCCGTACCGCGTCTCATTCCGCGACAAGAAGGAAGGGACGCAGAAGAACCTGCTCGTGTCGAGCTTCGACGACAGCCGCCTTCCGAACATCACCAACCTCGATCTGCGCCTGGCGAAGGACTTCGCGATCCGGAACGATCTGGCGCTGAATTTCTCGATCGACGTCTTCAACGTTCTGAACACCCACACGGTGCTCGATCGGAATACGCTGCTCGACGTCGGCGCCGACGGAACCGGTCCGGCGTACAACCACATCTCCACGCTCATGAGCCCGCGCGTCGTCCGGTTCGGCGCGCGCGCGAGGTTCTGATCTCGCGTCAGTTCTCCAGGAAAGGCCCGTCGCTCGCGACGGGCCTTTTTCTCGCCCTGGCGGCGGCCGTGGCATTCGGATGCGGCCGGGCGCGAACCGAGAGCGTCGCGCGCCCGCCGGTCGTCGTCATCTCCATCGACACGCTGCGCTCCGATCACCTTCCGGCCTACGGCTATCGCGGCGTGCGCACGCCCGCCATCGACGCCTTCGCCCACGACGCCATCGTGTTCGAGCGCGCCTACAGTCACTCCCCGCTCACGCTCCCCTCCCACGCGACGATCCTCACCGGCCTGCTGCCCGCCGTCACGGGCGTTCGCGACAACGCCGGCTTTCGCCTCGATCCGAACCGCGCCACTCTGGCCGAGGTGCTGAAGAACAACGGTTACGCGACGGGAGCCGCGGTTTCGGCGTTCGTGCTGCGCGCCGACACGGGCATCAACCGCGGATTCGATTTCTTCGACGACCGCATCGTCCAGCACGCGGATTAATCCCTCGGCGGCATCCAGCGCAACGGCGTCGAGACCGCGGCAGCGGCCGATGCCTGGCTCGCCACTCACGCCGCGCAGCCCTTCTTCCTCTTTCTGCATCTGTATGAGCCGCACGCTCCGTACGACGCGCCCGAGCCGTATCGCTCGCAATTCCAGCCCTACGATGCCGAGATCGCATCGGCCGACGCGATCGTCGGGCGCTTTCTCCAGTCGCTGAGAACGCGCGGACTCTATGACCAGGCCCTCATCGTTCTTCTCTCCGATCACGGCGAGGGTCTCGGCGACCACGGCGAGGACGAGCACGGGATCTTTCTGTATCGCGAGAGCATCCAGGTTCCGCTGATGGTGAAGCTGCCCCACTCGGCGCGCGCGTCGCGGGTGAGCGAGACCGTGGGCCTGCGCGATGTGATGCCGGCCATCCTCGAAGAGCTGCGGATCGCGCTGCCGCAGGGACTGGAGTCCCGGCCGATCTTTCGCCAGGTCCAGGCGCGTCCCGTCTACAGCGAGACGTTCTATCCGCGCCTGCACTTCGGCTGGAGCGATCTGCATTCGC
>DATLBM010000065.1:0-4597 GCA_035526885.1 Thermoanaerobaculia bacterium
GCGTCGCGGGCACTGGTGACGAGAGACTCGGTGAACGGCACGCGGATGATGCGTCCGCGGCCGGCGGTGATCGCTTTCGCGGTCGGCGCGTCTTCGCGGCTGCCGAGGATGAGGGCGTGGATGGTGGCGCGCGGCGGGAGCGTGTCGATCGCGGACTTGACTTCGTTCGGCGCGGTGTTGCCGACGGTGGGAACGAGATCGCTGGCGATGACGACGCCTCGACTCGGATCGTCGCGGAGAGTTTTGGCGACGTCGCGGAGGAGCGCGCCGAGGTCCGTGCCGCCGAGGAAGAGGCGGTCGCGGAGGAGATCGCCGGCGGTGCGGGAGAGCTCGGAGGCGGTTCCGCTCGCGAGCGGGACGACGTCCTGATCGAAGGCGACGAGCTGCACGCGCGTGTTGGACGGCAGGGCGTCGAGGAGCTCCTCGATGGCGCGGATGCGATGCGGCGCGCCTTCCGCGCTGGAGGCGGACGTGTCGATGTAGAAGGACCAGTTGGCGGTTGGCGGTTGGCGGTTGGCGGTGGATACGTTCGGTTTTCGGGTGGTGAGGAAGAAGTCGCCCGCTCTGAGCACGGTCGCGTTGCTGTGTTCGGGGACGCTGATGACGATGTCTTTGTCCGGCGTCCAGTCCGATTCTTCGAAGCTCGTGACCTGCGCGGTGCTCGTGGTCAGCTTGCCTTGCGTGCTTTCAGGCAGCGGCGTGACGAACGCCTTGAAGGTCAACTTCTTGACTTTGTCGAGGCCGCGCAGGGGGAGCGAGTACGTGCGCGTGCCGCCTTCCAGCGGGAGGAGCTGCGTCCACGAGACAACGAGGTGCACGGGCGCTTTCGCTTCGATCGGGAAAATGCGGGCGGAGAAGCGGTTGCCCTGGTCCTGCTCGAGGAGCGCGGGATCGCGCATCTGGTGCAGGAAGCTCTCGTAGACCTGGTTGGCGCGCAGGCGCTCCACGACTTCGCCTTCCATCAGCTGGCCGTTGACGTCTTTGGCGAAGCGGCTGATGGCGGCGTTCGGCGGGAGCGTGCACGTGAAGCGTCCCTCGATGCGGCGCTCGCGCGGATTCCGGAAGCGCAGGTCCATCTCGGTGAGGGAGAGCATTCCGTGGATGGCCGAGCGCACGCTGAGCTCTTCGAGGATGAGCTCCTGGCCGTCGGGATCGGCGAAAGTGATCGGGGGGACGGGCGGCGGTTGCTCGCGCTTCGCGCGCTCGCGAGGAGTCGAGTCTTCGAGTCGTCGAGTCGTCGAGGAAGATTCTTGCGAGCGCTTCGGCGTTTGCTGTGGCTTCGCGGAGAGGAAGGCGGCGAGGACCGTGGCGATCGCGAGAAGCGTGGCGAGGATGAGCGTGCGTGACGGCTTCATGCCGACTTAGATGCGGCAACCTCCCAATGAGAAACCTCGACGACTCGAAGACTCGTCGACTCGAAGACTCGTCCGACTCGAAGTCTCGCTCAGTGCCGCGCGCTGCGCCGCCGCGCGTGCGACGCCTGCGGCTGCCACCCCAGCTCCACCACCTCGAAGTCGCTCGCGCGAATCGCGCCGAACGCGGGGTTGAGCACGTCGTTGTCCCAGCGCGTGTCGTACGCGCCGCTCACGTACAGATCCGAGCCGTTGTCCGCGACGATCAGGCCGTAGGTCTTCATGGCCTGGAAGATCCTGCGCGCGGGCTCGGGAAAGCGCGTCAGGTCGACGCCCGCTTTGAGGCGCAGACGTGCGCCCATGGGCAGCGCGCCGCTCGTGTCGCCGGCGCGATGCGAGGCGGGAAAGACATAGCCGTTCGTGCGCCTCACCGTGACGCGGAACGCGTGGCGGAGGGGATCGGGGCCGAAGGCTTCGTCAGCGCGGACAAGGCCGGGACGGATGGCCAGTCCCGCGGCATCCGCGCTGGTCCAGCCGTCGGGACGCCGCGTGCTCGAGTCGAGCGGAAACGTGGCGCCCGACCCCGCCTCCCACCGCGAGCCCGTCCAGTGCAGCGCGTACAGTTCGTAGAGGATGCGGTGATCGCGATCGACGATGAGCATGTGCCGGTCGCCGTCCGCGCGCGGATCGCTGCCCGCCAGCCCGCCCTCGATCCACCGCTGCTGCGTCTTCGCCTCCTCCGGAATCGGATATCCGGGCGGACGCCCCGGCGCGCCGGCGTCGCTCTCATCGTCGTACTCGAACGTCAGCGGTACGAGCGGCTGATCGCCGGAAACGGCGATGTACGGCATGCCATAGATCGGCGCCTCCGGATCCCCGCTCTCCCCGCCAAAGTCCGGATGCATCCCGCGAGAGGCCCCGATGTAGGCAATAAACGCAGCGCTCAACGGATCAACAGGCGCCGAAGAAACATCGACGTTCCACCAGTTAGACAAAGGGAACAACGGTAGCGGAGCCGGCAACACCCCGTTCCGCACGGGCTGGGCAGAGACCGCGAACACCCACAGGCAACCGGCAACCAGCAACCAGCAACGCTTCACGACACACAGTGTACGCAGCGAGGAAACGCGCCACGTGAGCCCGCTCACGTCCATTTTTCCTTCACGAACGTACATTCGATGCGGGTCCTGACCGTTTACAATCCCAGCCGGTCCGAATAACAGAGGTTTCAGCCCGGGAGAATCCATGCTTCGAGCGAATGGTCTGCGCGGCCTTGCCGCGGCTGTGGTGCTGATCTGTGCCGTCCCGCTGGGCGCGGCGACCTTCACGAGCGTGCAGTCCGGCAACTGGAGCGATGGCAACACGTGGGGCGGCTCCGTCCCCGTCTCCGGCGACAGCGTCGTCATCACCAGCAGTCACGTGGTCACCGTGAGCGACGCCCGCGTCATCGACGCCGTCACGCTCGACGGCACCGCCGGCAACAAGATGCTGGTCATCCAGACCGGCGGCATGCTGCTGGTCCAGCGTGCGATCCCGCCGGCCATCACCATCAGCGCGCCCTCGCCCGGCAGCACGAACATCATCCGCATCGACGGCGGGACTCTCGACGTCAGCAACGCCGGCATCAGCATCACCGGCGGCTCCAACGCCGCGAAGCTCGAGTACACCTCGCTGGGCGGCAACGTCTTCATCGCCGGCGACCTGACTTTCGCGGGCACGGCCGCGAACGCGATCGTCGACTTCGGCGTCTCCGCCGGCACGCTCAACCTCGGCAAGAACCTCGGCAACGGCGGCACCATCGTCAACAGCGCCTCCTCGGTGATCACACTGGACGGCACCGGCGCGCAGACCATCAACAGCTACACCTTTCACGACCTCACCGTGAACAAGGCCGGCGGTACGGCCACGCTGAACGGACCGATCACGGTCGCAGGCGACTTCGACGTCACGCAGGGCGTGTTCGATGACGGCGGCTACCAGATCGCGCTGAACGGTGCCTCCACATCGACGACGCTGGTCGGATCGCTGGGCGTGCTGAAGCTCGGCAGCGCGGGCAGCGGCAGCACGTTTCCCTCGCCGCACGGCCCCGTCCTGCTCAGCAGCGGCAGCGCGGTCGTCTACCAGTCTGCGGCCCCGCAGACCATCCAGAGCGACTTCGCCTACCAGCGCCTCTACCTCTCCAGCGTCGGCGCGTCGGTCAACAAGACGCTCTCCGGCACGTCGCTGACCGTGAACGAGGAGCTGAACATCTCCGACAACGGCGCGAACGTCGTCAACCTCAGCCTCGGCACCAACGCCCTCGACGCGAACGCCGACATCACCGGCGACGGCACGATCTTCATGAGCACCGGCACGATCAACGTGGCCGGCAACATGTCCAACCTGCTCTCGCTCAGCGCCGGGCCCTCGAGCGTGGTCACGTTCGACGGCGGCGGCGCGCAGCAGGTGCTCGCCGCCACGTACGGCGTTCTGAACATCAACAAGAGCGGCGGCACGGCCACGCTGGCGGGCAACACGACCGTCAACACGTCGCTGGGCGTGGGCACCGGCACGCTCGACGCGGGCACGAACACCGTCACGCTCCTCGGCGATCTGAACATCAACGGCTCCGCCGCGTTCACGGCCACCAGCGCCACCGTGCAATTCAACGGTACCGCCGTGCAGACGTTCGCGCACTCGATCCCCGTCTTCACCGTGGGCACGCTGGCGATCAACAACGCGTCCGGCGTGAACGTCTTCGGCGACGTCGCCGTGGACACCGCGCTGGTGCTGAACGGCGGCAAGCTCACCACTGCCGATAATCTCTTCGTCGACGTCCTGGCCACGATCACGCGCACCAGCGGCTGGATCGTCGGATCGCACACCATCGGGATGAATTTGACGCCCGCGCGCACGTTCCACGTCGGCACCTCCGCCGCGTACCTGCCCATCACCGCCGACTCCGCGAGCGCCGGCACGCTGACCCTGGAGGCGAAAGAAGGCCTCCATCCCAACAAGACCGGCGTCAATCTCCTCAGCCGCTACTGGACCTTCGCGAACTCCAGCGCCACGCCGCTCGACTCGATCACCTTCAACTACAACACGAGCGACATCAACGCCGGCGACGAGACGAAGTTCCACCTCGCGCGCTACGACGGCGGCGTGTGGACGCAGTACGGCGATCTCGTGAACGAGGGCGCCAACTCCGCCACCGCCACCAACGTGTCGCCCTACACCGGCGACTGGGTGATCGGGCAGCGCGGCTC
>DATLBM010000066.1:0-9481 GCA_035526885.1 Thermoanaerobaculia bacterium
GCTGATCGATGGGATCGACGAGCTCCGAGTACGCGTTGATCACTTCCCACGTGTCGACGACGAGCTGGAAGCGGTCCACGGCGTCGGGATTGGCGTCGTTGCGGCGCGCCAGCGGGGAGAGGTCCACCGGATGTCCGACGATGAACGTCGGCTCGATGAGCGTCGGGCGCGCGGTGCGCTTGTAGAGCTGGTCGATGAGCGAGCCGCGTCCGGCGTCGGGATTGTCGAGGTCCACTTTCGCCGCGAAGATCGCAGCGCGCAAGGACGCGGCGTCTTTGTGCTGATCGATGTCGATGCCGCTGTGCTCGAGGATCAATTCGCTGAGCCGCTTTCGCGGCCACGGCTGCGCGAAGTCGATCGTGTGGCCGCCGCGCTGGATCTGCAGCGTCCCCACCGCGGCCTGAATGGCGTGGCGGATCAGGTCTTCGGTGAAGGACATGTTGTCCTCGTAGTTCCAGTACGCGGCGTAGAACTCCAGCATCGTGAATTCCTGGAGGTGCGACGCGGCCAGCCCTTCGTTGCGGAAGCAGCGCGCGAACTCGTACACGCGGTCGTAGCCGCCCACGACCAGGCGCTTGAGATACGTTTCCGGCGCGATGCGCAGGACCACTTCCATGTCCAGCGCGTTGTGATGCGAGAAGAAGGGCCGGGCCAGTGCGCCCGACTGCTGCGTGTTGAGGATCGGCGTCTCCACTTCGACGAAGCCGTTCGCGTTGAGGAACTCGCGAATGGCCTGCGTGGCGTTCGTGCGGATGCGGAAACGCTGGCGCGTTTCCTCGTTGGAAACCAGATCGAGATAGCGCTTGCGCCAGTTCGTCTCGATGTCCTTGACGCCCTGGTACTTGTTGGGCGGCGGCTGCAGGGTCTTGCCGAGGAACGTCCAGTCGCGGACGCGGATCGTCAGCTCGCCTTTGTCGGTGTGGTACATGTCGCCTTCGACGCCGAGGAAGTCCCAGCGGTCGACGGACTTGGAAAACAGTTCGTACTTGCGCTTCGAGATTTCCGGGTCGGCGTCGAGCGCGTCGCGCACGAGGGCGAGCTGAATGTGGCCGTCGAAGTCCTCGAGCGTGGCGAAGGTCAGCTTGCCGAACTTGCGGAGCTGCCCGACGCGTCCCGCCGCGCGCACGTGCGTGCCGTCGGGGAGGGACATGATCTCGCGCAGCGTGTGCGTCCGCGCGAAGCGGTCCGGATGGACCTGGAGGCCTTCCTTTTCCAGAAGGTGGCGCTTCTCGATGCGGACGTCGCGTAGGGACTGTTCGGCCATTGCGCGGCGGAGAATACCAAAGGGTTGCTGGTTGCCAGTTGCTGGTTGCGGGTGGTTTCTCGAGCCAACGTGTCATCCCGCGTCGTCTGCGCGACGCGGGATGACACCTTCACCCCACCGCCGCCAAAGGAGTCAGCGTTCGTCGGGCGGGAGCTTCTTCACGCGAACGACGCTCACGATCTCGCCGACGGCGGAGGCGTTTTCCGGCGGCGGCTCGTCGAGAAAACGAACCGTGCCTTCGACCTCGCACAGATCGTCATCGCCGCATTGCGCCAGGATCTTCGCCCCCGCCTCCGAGCCCGGACGGAAACGGATGGGAACGAAGTCGCCGCTCTCCTCGCCCACGTAGTTGAGCACTGCCGTGCCGGCGTGCGCGTCGATCCTGACCTGGCCGCGCCACGTGCCGGCCGTGGGCTCGTCGGCTTCCTCCGCTGCCGATTGTGTCGTCGCGGTCGCCGTGGTCGTCGTGGCCGGCGTGGTCGCGGGCGGCGCAACCGGTGCGCTCGCGGTCTCGACTTTTTTCTCGCCGCCGCAGGCGACGAGCATCAACAGGATGACGAGGAGTTTCTGCATCGCGTCACGATACATCGCTTGCCAGTGCCGCGCCGGCTTCCCGGAGAGGCACGAACTCGATCCCTTCCTTCGCGAAGTACTTGCCGTAGTTGTCGTAGCGGCTGGCGAGGAAGAAGTCCTTGGCGTAGCCGTCGTGGATCGGGAAGACTCTTTTCGGCGCGAGCCGCAGCGCGAATTCGGCGACGGCGAGCTCGGTCGTCCACGGCGCCGTGACCGGCAGCGCCAGCAGCTCGATCCCGCGGCAGACGTCGAGCGATCGATCGAACGAGTCGCCGGGATGCAGCAGGCGATCGTCGACGACGTAGGCCACGTTCGCGGGGATCGGCGCGTTCAGCAGGGCCGCGTGCTGCGCCGCGATGGCCGTGAGGCTGCACCCCCGCACCTGCCGCGTGCCGGCCTCGAACACTTCGACGGGAACGTCGAGCTGATCGCGGATCTGCGCGTTCGCCAGCACGACCGCGGAGGGATTTCCGGCCGCGATGACCTTCAACGCGTCCGCGTCCATGTGATCGGCGTGCTGGTGCGTGATCACGATCGCGTCGAGATCGCGAAACTCCTTCGGGTCGACCGCGCCGTCCATGAAGCTGAAGCGGCCGGGATCGAAGAGGATGCGGGTGTCGTTCGCTTCGACGAGAAGACAGGAGTGGATGTACTTGCGGACGCGCATACGCGGGACGTCATTCGGAGATCGTGCCCGGCGGCCGTCAACGCGAAGGCGTGACGACTTTTCCCACCATCTCCGGCAGAGAGCCCACCTCGAACGGTTTCCGCAGCACGCCCGCCACGCTTTCCTTCTCGATGAACTGCAGCGACTCGTCGGTAGCGGCGGTCATGATGAACGTGCGCTTGAGGAGATCGGGTCTGCGCAGAATCAAGTGGCGCAACACGTCGAAGCCGGAGAGGTGCGGGAGCATGAGATCGAGGAGGATACAGTCGTAGCTGGCGGCCTCGATGCGTTGAATGGCGGACTCGCCGTCCGCGGCGATGGTCACCGTGTACGACGACAGCGCGGACTCGATGCGGTCCGTGATCATCGGCTCGTCCTCGACCAGCAGCACGCGCGCGCCGTCGGAGGCGTCGGGCGGCGGGGCGGGCGAGGCGACGCGGCCGCGCGACACGACGAAGCGCGTCACGGCGCCAATGAGCTTGTCGCGCGTGAGCGGCTTGCAGATCCAGCCGTCGGCGTCGGAAGCCTCGAAGAGGCGGCGCACGTGCGTCTCGTCGAGCGCGGAGACGAGCACGATGGGCACGTTCGCGCGCGAGCGAATGAGCGCGCCGAGGCGGTGGCCGGGGATCTGCGGGAGCTCGATGTCGACGAGCGCGAGGTCGGGCGTCGACGACGAGAGCACCAGGGCCAGTTCGGAGAGCGAGCCCGCGGTCACCGTCGAGAATCCTTCCGCGGCACAAAGCTTCGCCGCCTGCGCGCGGAAGCCCACGTTGTCGTCCACGATCAGCACGGTCAGCATGGCGAGCGGCGACGTTACCACGACGGCGGGGGGTCGTCTCTCCGCCTATATCGATCGATGGAGACGAAATCCACCCCCGCTCCGATGTGCGCTTTCCGGCGCCGTCCTATCCTGCTCCATGTCGCCTGGTCCGGCGGTGCAGCAAAAACGAAGGAGAGAGCCATGTTCCGCATGTACCGCTACGCGTTTGTTTTCACGATGATCCTGATGGTGGCCGGCGTCGTTACGGCCGCACCCGTCACCGGCGCGATCTTCACCACCGACAGCTCGTGCACCGGCACGAACCTCAACATCTATGCGTCGAAGGGCGATGTTTACCTCGACGGCGGTCCGGCGCATCCGAACGCGGCAGGCCTGCCGAACGGCAATTACTACGTGCAGGTCACGGAGCCGGCCGGCGCGCTGCTCGGCAAGACTCTCAGCGCAACGGTGGTCGTCTCCGGCGGCGAATTCGCGCAGTGCTATCGCCTCGAAAACATCCTCGTGAAAGCCAGCGACGCCTCGCCGGGCTACGACGACACCGGCAACAACGGCGGCGAGTACAAGGTGTGGGTGAGCACGGATCCGACCTTCGCCAACTCCAACACGAAGACCGACAACTTCAAGGTCAAGTCCGAGCAGGCGCCGCCGCCTCCCGGCCATCTGCTCATCAAGAAGTTCTATGACGCGAACGCCGACGGCGTGTGGAACGCGGGCGACGTCGAGATCACCGGCTGGCAGGCCGAGATTCATGACGCACCGCACGTGTGGCTCGACGCCACGGTTTACACGCCGGCCGATTACGTCGACGAAGGCGGCCAGTTCGAAGTCCACGAATCGAGCGCGCTCCAGGGCAACTGGAACCACACCACGCCCGACGTCGCGTCTGCGACGATCAATCCGGGCCAGACCACGACCGTGAGCTTCGGCAACCTCTGCCTCGGTTCCGGCGGCGGTCTCACCCTCGGCTTCTGGTCGAACAAGAACGGCGAGAAGCTGTACAGCAACGCCGTGGCGGTGGCGCAGAACCTGCGCGACGCCGGCGGCGCGAGCTTCGATCCGCCGAACTACAAGGCCTTCCGCGCCTGGATCCTCGGCGCCAGCGCCACGAACATGGCCTACATGCTCTCCGCGCAGCTCGCGGCCATGACGCAGAACGTGAACAACGGCAACGTCTCGGCCTCGTCGATCGTGTACGCGCCGGGCACCGGCAGCGCGAGCTCCCTCGGCTACGCCACCATCGGCGCGCTCATCAACGAAGGCAATGCGCTCCTGGCCGCGAACAGCTACACGGTCGGCGGCGGTGCGGATCGCGCGGCGCAGGAAGCGGTGAAGACCGCGATCGACCGCGCCAACAACAACCTGAACTTCGTCCAGGGCTCGCCCTGCGCGTTCAGCTTCTGACTCGGGAACAAGGCTTCGCAATCGGGTTGCTGGTTGCCGGTTTTCCACCCGCCCGCACACCCGTTGCTGGGCAGTTGCGCCATGAATCGCCGGCAACACGGCAACACGGCAACCGGCAACTACGTCAGTCCTTTTTCCTGCGCGTAGTTCGCGAGCTGCACGCGTCCCTTCACTCCCAACTTCTCGTACACGCTGTGCAGATGCGTTTTCACCGTGCCCTCGGTGATGAACAGCTTCTCGCCGATCTCGCGGTTGACCAGTCCCGACGCCACCATGCGCACGATCTCCACTTCGCGCGGGGTGAGCAGGTCGCGCGCTTTCTGATAGCGCAGCAGCTTCTCCATGGTGCGGCCGACCGCTTCCTTCTCGATCCACGTGCCGCCCGCGGCTACTTTGCGAATGCAGGCGACGAGGAGTGACGGCGCCATTTCCTTCAGCACCACGCCTTTCGCGCCGAGGTGCATCGCTTCGACGACTTCGTCGTCGCTGATGTTGCCGGCCAGGACGATCACCGGCGGCGGCGACGGTGTCGCGTTGAGACGGCGCAGCACTTCCAGGCCGCCCATGACCGGCATGCGCAGGTCGACGATGAGCACGTCCGGCGAGTGGCGCGACACCGCGGCCATCGCGGCGGCGCCGTCCGTGCACTCCTCGACGATCTCCAGTCCGTCCTCGTCGGCGATGAACTGCGCGAGGCCGCGGCGCACGACCGGGTGATCGTCGGCGATGACGATGCGCACGCTCACGCCGCGCTCCCGGTGCCGTGCAGCGGGATGCGCACTTCCAGCCGCGCGCCGCGATCCGAGGAGTCGATGATCATCGAGCCGCCGCAGGAGCTGACGCGTTCCTTGAGCGTGACCGGCCCGCGCTGGCCGGCGATGAGCGACGGCAGGTCGTAGCGTCCGTGGAACGGAAAGCCCTTGCCGTCGTCCGCGACGTCGATGCTCACCTCGCCGTCGTCCACGTCCACGGCGACGGCCACGTGTTTGGCCGAGGCGTGCTTGGCGGCGTTGGCCACCGCTTCGTTCACGATCGCGTAGACCTCGTAGCGCAAACCGGCGGGCAGGAGGTGCACGACGTCCGCGACGTCGTTCTGCACTTCCAGTCCCCACTGATCGCGAAAGCGCTGCGCGAGCGAAGCGAGGCGCTCGCCGAGGGCTTCGCCGTCGCGGGTGCGGCGATCGGGGCGGAGCTCGTCGATGAACCAGCGCAGCTCTTTCTGCGTCGAGGCGATGACCTGTTCCACTTCGGCCAGGCGCGACTCCGCGGTGTCGCGATCGTGCGTCATCAGCTTCGGCAGCGTGCGCAGTTGCAGCGCTACGCCGGTCAGTGACTGCAGCACCGAGTCGTGCAGGTCGCGCCCCACACGCACGCGCTCCTCGGCCGCCGCGCCGCGCTGCAGCTGCTGCGCGGCGTGATGATGATCGAGGCGTCCGGCCACGACCGTGCCGGCGATGCGCGCGAGGTTCACTTCCTCGAGCAACGGCGGCGCGCCGTCGAGGAGCAGCAGCCGGCCGCGCACGAACTCGCCTTTGAACGACGTGGCCACCATGCGCTGGATGCCGAAGCGCTGCTCGATGTCCGCGGGACGCCGCGCGCGCTGAATGGATGCGGAGTCGTCGAAGTCCAACCTCGCGGCGGGATAGGCGGCGCTCGAGAAATACGTTCCCTCGTCCTGCTCCAGCAGCAGGTTCACATCCTCGGCAGGCAGCTTCTCGCAGCGCAGCAGCGTGCCGTTGTGCATCGTGGCCATCCACGCGGCGCGCGTGGAGAGATGGCGGTAGGCCAGGATGACGCGTTTCGCGGCGAAGATCGCCGCCGCCTCGGCCATCAGCTCGCCGACCATTGAATCGAGATCGCGCCGCGCGGATCGCGGCCATCGCGCGATGCGCTGCAGATCGTCCTGAATGCGCTCCTGGTAGTCGGAGAGATAGATGAGCATCGACGCCAGCACGAACAGGTACGTGACGCGGATGATGAAACGGTTCAACTCGAAGTGCGCTTCGCTGAGGTGACCGGCGCTGGAGGCCATGAACACGGCCACGGCGACGGCGGCGGTGATGATCGTGCCCCGCCGCCCGAAGCGCAGCATCGCGCAGATGATGCTGAACACGAAGAACACGAAGAACGGCGTGGTGGGGCCGAAGGTCATGTAGTTGATCGCGCCGAAGAAGACCATGTCGCCCCAGTGCGTGGCCAGTTGCGCGCGATGCGTGGTCGTCGACGAGGCCAGCGTCCACAGCGTGAGCACCAGCGCGTACGCGCAGTACGCGGCCAGGAGCGTGTACGTGAGCCGGACATACCGCGCGGGCCCCAGCGGATCGAAATAGATCGCGCCGTACGCCGCCCCCGCCAGCACCAGCCGGCCGGCAGCGACGAGCCGCTCCGCGCGACTCTGCGGAAAGCGTCGATTGGACATGAACGTGTGCGCGGAGAATACGCTTTTTGTGATCGAATCGGACGCGTATGGACGTCAACGCGATTCGCTCCCGGTTTCCCGCGCTGCAGCGCGTGCACGCCGGACATCCCGTCGCCTACTTCGATGCGCCGGGCGGCACGCAGGTCCCGCGGCCGGTGGCCGAGGCCATGACGGAGTATCTGTTCCACCACAACGCGAATACGCACTGGGCCTATCCGACCAGCGTCGAGACGGACGGGATCATCGCCAACGCGCGCCAGGCCATGGCCGATCTGCTCAACGCCAAACCGAACGAGATCGCCTTCGGCCACAACATGACCACGCTCACGTTTCACCTGGCGCGCGCGCTGGGACGGATGTGGGGCGAGGGCGACGAGGTGATCGTCACCGAGCTCGATCATCACGCCAACATCGCGCCGTGGCAGGCGCTGGTCATCGATCGCCGCATCACGCTGCGCACGGCGCGGATGATCTGCGACACCGGCCAGCTCGACTACGACCATCTGGCCGGCCTCGTGAACGACAACACGAAATTGATCGCGGTGGGCGGCGCGTCGAATGCCATCGGCACGATCAACGATCTCAAACGCGTGGTGAAGATCGCGAAGGACGCGGGCGCGCTGACGTTCGTCGATGCTGTACATCTCACGCCGCACGAGCTGATCGACGTCCAGGCCATCGGCTGCGATTTCCTGGCGTGCTCGTCGTACAAGTTCTACGGCCCGCACGCGGGCATCCTCTTCGGACGCCACGCGCTGCTGGATACGCTGCCGTTCCCGAAGCTCGCGCCCGCGCCCGACCGCGCGCCGGAGCGCGTGGAGACGGGAACGCAGAATCACGAAGGCATCGCGGGCATCGGCGCGACGGTGGATTTTCTGGCCTCGATGGGAGGGGAGGGCGGTACGCGCCGCGAGCGCCTGCGGCGCTCGTACGAGGTTCAGCACGAGTACGGATTGCATCTGACGAAGCTGCTGTGGGACGGACTGACGTCGCTCCCGAAAGTGCGCGTGTACGGACCTTCGCTCGCGTACCCGCGCACGCCGACGGTCTCGTTCGTGGTCGAAGGCGCCAGGTCCGATGACGTTGCCCGCGCGCTCGCGGCGAAAGGCATCTTCGCCAGCAGCGGCGACTTTTACGCCTCGACGGTCTGCCAGCGTTATGCGATCGACAGCCTCGTGCGCATCGGCTGCGCGTGCTACACCACGGAAGAAGAAGTGTCGCGGCTTGTGGATGCGGTGGCCGGATTGCAGTAGCATCGCTCACGCAATGGCGAAAGCACGACACGACGAACCACAAACCTCTTCCAAAGCCACGATGGCCGTTCTCATCGTGGGCGGCCTCCTCGTCGCGGCGCTGGTGGTCTGGGCGCTGACCCGGACCGTGGAGCCGAACAACACAACCGCGACGTCCACCTTCGCGCCGGTGGGAACGGCCACCACGCCGCCGCCTCCGGGCACGTTCGCATCGAACGACACCAGCGTGACCATGCCCGCAACGGCGACGTTCCCCACCACGACCATGCCCACCGGCACCGTCGCGCCGCCTCCTCCGCTGCCGCATCCGGAAGGCGACAAGACGGCGGTGAAGCGCATTGCGGCCGAGGATCTGCGCGCGCAGATGAGCCGGAACGCGGTGACGGTGATCGACGTCCGTCAGGCCGCCGACTACGCGCGCGGCCACATCGCCGGCGCGATCAACATCCCCTTCGCCAGCGTGGAGACGCAGTTCGACTCGATCCCGAAAGACAAACCGATCGTCACGTACTGTACGTGACCCAACGAAGAATCGAGCGCCGGTGCGGCGCTCGTCCTGCAGAACAAAGGCATCTCCAGCGTTCAGGCTCTTTTCGGCGGTTTCCACGCGTGGCAGAACGCCGGCGGCGCGACGTCCACGGGAATCGTTCCCTAGCAGTTTCACGGTCCAGCAAGGATCCTCGATGTCCCTCGCGTCCATTCACGCTGCACACGGCGAAACGCCGCGCCACACGGTGCAGTTCTATGACCGCGAAGATTTTCTCTACGGGCGCGTGGCCGGCTTTCTGGCCGCGGGCGTGATGTCCGGAGATTCCGCGCTGGTGGTGGCCACCGATGAGCACCGCCGCGGCATCACCGGCGCGTTGAGCGCTCGCGGCGTCGACGCATCGGCGATCCTCTTCGCCGACGCGCAGGCCACGCTAGACGCGTTCATGCGCGGCGATCATCCGAACGGCCCGCTCTTCCGCGCAGCCGTCCGCTCCCTCATCGGCGAGACCCGCCGTCCCGTCCGCGCCTACGGCGAGATGGTCGATCTGCTCTGCCGCGCCAACCAGGCCGGTGCGGCCGTCGAGCTCGAGGAATTGTGGAACGACCTCTGTCGCGATGAACCCATCACGCTGCT